>JACZJJ010000147.1 GCA_014860625.1 Bacteroidales bacterium
GGCTTTCAGCTGTCGTTTATTCAGCTTGATGATCCGCTGCTGGAACAGATCAAGCAGGACATTCTGAATACCGAGATCAATACGCTGACTCCTGTAGAGGCATTGATGAAGTTGAATGAGATTAAAAAATTGCTGGAAAAAAAATAAGGTTGTTCCGAAATTTAATTATTTTTGTACCCCCTAACGCAGAAGTAGCTCAGTTGGTAGAGCATGACCTTGCCAAGGTCAGGGTCGCGAGTTCGAGTCTCGTCTTCTGCTCTGAAAAAAACCCTCCGCTGAGGGTTTTTTTATCCACCGTAGAGACGAGGCATGCCTCGTCTCTACGGATCATCAAAATGCCCTGGTGGTGGAATTGGTAGACACGCAGGACTTAAAATCCTATGGCCGCAAGGCCGTGGGGGTTCAAGTCCCCCCCGGGGTACAGGTTCAATTACGAATTACGAACCGGAGCGAAGCGGAGCTCGGCGAAGCCAATTACGAAGTTACATCCCTTATCCCATAATTCTAAATCCTATTCCCGCCAAGCCGAGTAAGTCCCCTTTAGGGGATTTAGGGGTTCTTCCCGCCTTTTTTTGTATCTTAGTAGAAATTTTAACCGCCATAAGATGAAAATCAACAAAATTATTCTGTTGATTCTGGTATTACTTTTGCCCGGAATCCTCCTTGTGTCTTGCAAGAAAGAGAAACAGGAGTACAAACCCACCAATCTGGAAGTTTCATTTCCCCAGCTGAAGCTCAAACACGATCTCTACTACTCCCTCTCCAGTTTCGATCGATTCATTGAGATAGAGTTCAGCGAATCGCTTGATTCAGCCTCCGTACCCGGGAATATCCACTTCTCTGATAAAAGCGGATCCCTCGACGGCTTCGTGGAGACTCAGGTATTTAACAAGCAAGTGTTGCTGCTTTTTGACCCGGAGTTCGCCCTGAAGCCGGGCTGGCAGTATTTTCTGACCATCACATCGGGAGTTGTATCCACTTCCGGGAAAAATTTCCCTTCGGATGAGAAGCTGGAATTCAGAACGATGTCGGTTCATCCCGGACTTGTCATGAGCGATTCTCCTTTGGATTCCAATGGAAGGAACTCCATCGTTGTGATCAGCGATATTCACATGGGCGATGCAAGGGCAACCGCATTGAAATATGGCTGGTTCGGCGAGAACAGCACTGCGCTGTATGATCTGCTGGACTTCGTCAACACGGGCAACCAGGTCAAACAGGTGGTGATTATGGGAGATATGTTCGACGAATGGATCGTCCCCTTTACGATGAACCCGTTTGATCCTCAGGCGGGTATCAACAACCAGCGCGAGTACTATCTTGCTGTGGCCAACAATCCGGTGAACAGTCAGATCGTCGGGAAGCTGAAGGATATCGCGGCCAATCCCGGGATTGACCTGATCTACATTCACGGAAATCATGACATGCTTTTCACCAATGAAGTTCTCCAGGAGATCATTCCCGGTACGATCTGGAAAAGCGACACGATGGGACTGGGGAAGTATCTGCCGGTTCCGGAGATCGTGATGGAACACGGGCACCGGTATGATTTCTTCAACTGTCCGCAGTCTTTGGTAAACGCCGGACATATGCTGCCCCCGGGGTATTTCATCTCCCGTTATTATGCCCAGGGCACCATGGAAAATCCGGGGATGTTGAAGAGTGGAGAAGCGATCAGCGAATCCTTTGAATTCGATGCTGCCTGGGACGTGGTATTCCTTAAACTGGATATAACGTTTAGAATGGTTCACAACCCCTTCGAAAAGGATATCCTGATGGGAGGCATCGATAACTATACAGATACCTTCTCCTACCACGGCATTCGGGAGATGTATTCGGCAAACATCGAGGCTTTCTGGGAAACCACACAGGCCACCAACCAGGTGGCTGTGCCCGGACCCTGTTGCATTCATGCGATCTGGAACAGCAATACGGATTTTTTCGATCAAGGAAGGAATCAATACCTGGAACAGCCACCGGCTCCGGTCACATACAAAATCGTTGCGTTTGGACACACGCATGAACCCATGCTGGAGGTCTATCCGGCTGGGAGCGCTTACACGGGGATCTATGCCAATTCGGGATCGTGGGTAGACTCCAGCCAGAGCAGTAAGCCTGTGAGATCGTACCTGGTGATCACCCCAGCCGCCTGGAGCGGCTCCGGCATCGATGTCGTCACTCTCTATCAGTACAACCTGGAAGGCGGAAACGGTGGAGACTATGAGCCGAAGTGGATGGCGGAGGAGAGCATATAGTCAATTACGAATTACGAAGGATAACCCCTAAATCCCCTGAAGGGGACTTGCTTCGCGAAAAGCGAATAATCAATTGCCGTTGCTTTTAAGCAACGCTTACTGCCCACTGCCCACTGCCGACTGCCGACTGCCAACTAATTGACAGTTACTTCAATCGTCTCTTGCGTAATAATAACTTTGCCATCAGGGTTCATTTGCCTGAGGAGGATGATGTATTTTCCCGGTGTGTCGGGGGCGGTGAAGGCGATTGTGGCAGTTCCGTCATCACCCGGTTGAATGGCTGGATTCCAGTAAACGGTGTTGCGTGAATCGGGGATGTGAACGGGCAGCGGATTGGCAGAATCGGTCTGCCCGGGCTCTTCCAGGAACTGATAGTTGACGAAGGTTCCCGATGTAGGCAGGTCGATGCCGGCGAAGTCGTTCTTCTTGGATACAAAACTGATGATTCCGCCATAGGTGATGTCTCCTTTGATGTAGGGTGCATTCACGAGTTCAATGCGATCGATGTCGAGAGGCGACATGGAGAGAATCTTTTCCATATTGTCAACGGCAACCCAATCTACCAGGAGAAGCGGATCATAGGTTTGCATTGCGGCCAGATCGGTCAGAAACCTGAATCGCTTTCTGCTCTGCTCCTTCCGTATCTTCACGTTCACGGTCAGTTCAGTGAAATACTCTTCAAGGGTGGGCAGGTCAATGTATCTCTCCATCACCAGGACTTCAGTAGGTTTTCCGTAAAAGGAGGCGCCAGCCTCCTCTTCAGGTTCAAGAGAATCAACAACCATTGGATTTACATCAAAGGCCGCTGTTACCAATGAATTTACAGCCAGCTTAAACGCAGCGTTTTTCTCGTCTTTGGTTAATTCAAATGGGGGAGAAGGCAGGTGTACCGGTCTGGAGCAGAAGTCGTTGTCGATGAAAAGTTCGGGTGTGACTTCAGGCAAATCTTCGGAACAGAGAAAAATATCCTTGTTGCCCCGGTAATCCGGCAGAGCGAAAAAGAACTTGCCTGCGGTGTCGGTGCGAACCGCCAGGATGTCCTTATCACCAATAATAGAAAGAGATACGATGGCGTTTGGCAGAGGGTCGCCAGACTCCTTCGCGATGAGCTTCCCCGACAAGGAGATCCCTCGGGTCTCCGGATAGTAGATGCCATTGCTGATGGTATCCGTGATGTTCCTTTCCTGGAGGAACAGTCCGTGCCAGGTGAACTCAGGAATTACAGAAATGGATAACCCCGATGCCGGTTCGTTCCTTGATTTAGCGCTGATCGTTACCTCTACGTTGGAGCGGGGGGCGAATCTCGTTTTGTCGCCAGGCAGAGTCAACACCGAAGTCATCTCATCGGTTTTCACATGGGGTTCAATCCATGTGTCAGCATCCGTCAGGTCATAGCCTTTCAGTATTTCTGCCTTGAACGGATTGATGATCTTCAGCATGATGTAAGTATACCCGCCGGTATTGTTATTCCTCATGAAGCGCGTATAAAATTTAAGGAAATAGATGCCGGAGATTGTCTCCTCGGGAATGGTCAGTGAACCTTCTCCGTTGAAATCCTGCAGAGGATATTTACTGCCGGCAATCCGGTTTCCATCCGGGGAGATCAGTTCACAGTAAAACACACGGCTGAATACCTGGGCATTGGATTCAATTGGTTGACAGACCGCCACAGAAAAAAAGATCTCTTCACCAGATATAAACAGGGTCCTGTCGGTCACCGCTTCAATTCGTTCACCTGCGGCATCCGGGAGAAGATCCTGTGCCTTCAGTGCCGGGCAAATTGACAGAAGCGCCAACAACAAAAGAGAATATGGGGTATGATATCTGTTCATACTAATTTGGCCAAAATTCAGGTTTGATGCAGCCGAAGAGCAGCAACAAGCCAGGGATGAGGAGGATATGTTTAGTCTGACGCATAATTTCCTAGTTTGAACAGTAAGGTGATCATGGGTATGGGAACCCCAATGACCGAATACTGGTAACTCTTAATCTTGCCGTCCACCAGGGTAAAATAGACGGAATAGGGATTGTCCCGTCCGGTTAAGTTGTATACGCTGAGAATCAACGCATAATGCATAAACTTTTCTCGTTTGAGGTTCCCTTCGATGGTGAGTGAGAGGTCAACCCTGAAGTAATCGGGGATGCGGTAGGCATTCCGGTTGGAGTAATCGACAAAGGGAATCCCGTTGATGTAATACACGGAAACAGGGTAAGTGACAGGTCTTCCGGTTTGGTAAGTAACAACGCCGGAGGCTGTCACCCTGCGGCTGATATGGTAGTTGATCACTGTGTTCAGCACATGGGGGATGTCGTAATTAGCCGGGTAGGAGAGCCCGTTGTTGATGCGGTCCCAGGGCTCGGGACCGTCGACTTTCACGATAGAACGTGAGAACGTATAGGCAAGCCATCCTTCCAGCCTTCGGCCGCTGCGGCGGAGCAGGAATTCCAGTCCGTAGGCATTCTGGTTGCCTGGCAGCACTGCCGTCTCCACGTGCGGGTTGCCGATGAAGTCGGCTCCGTCGATGAATTCGGGGTAATTGAGTGTACGTTTGTAATAGAACTCGAGGGAAGCCTCCCATCCCAGCTTTGGAAAGGTGCGGAACACCCCTGCAGAGACCTGGCGGCTCCGGGCCGGTGGAATATGGTAATCGGCCAGTTTCCATTGCGAATTCGGCGAAAGGGCAATGGTGTTGTTCAGCACGAAAAGGTTCTGGTGCATCTGGTTGAAAGCAACTTTCACGGTTCCGTTTCCATCGGTGCGCAGATTCACCACTGCCCTGATATCCGGCTCGAAAAACCATTTTATCGCCTCTCCGTTGCCATAATGCAGGGTGTCGGAAATGTAACGCGGATCTTTGGGAGCTCCCGGAAAATAGGTGTACACCGTTTGTGGGCCGAGTGGGTTGAAGAGGGTGAACCGGAGTCCGGCAGAAATGTTCATCCAGGGAAGGATATCGTAGGAATCCGAAATGTAGAGGGCACTCTCAACACCCTGATCTTCACCAAGCCCTACCGGCACTCTCAGGGAGAGTTCGCCGAAAGGCTCAACAGTGCCTCTGTTGAGTTTCAGGAAGGTGATCCCGGCGCCATACTGGAGCGTGTTGTTGGAAAAGAGGTCGTGCGTAAAGTCGGCATTGACCCGGTAGTCGCCAATGGAATAAGCGTGCTGGTAAGCCAGTGATTGCACCTGCTGGTCAACCGTACTGAATGTATACTGTGATCCGGCTGCCGAGAAGTCGGCACGAAGGGAACTGCTGAAATAGTGACTGAAATTGATCGAAGCGCCATTGGTGGAGTAGGCGTAGGAATTGATGTCGGAGAGTTTGAAATGATCCTGACTATGGTAGACGAAGAGGGATATTTTACTTTTTTTCAAATCGTAATTGAAGGAGGCGGAGAGGTCGTTGAAACCCGCTTTGCTGTTGCGAATCACCGGGTCGTCGATCATTTTTAACACCCAGTCGGAGTACAGGTATCGTCCGCTGAGCATGAAGGAGCCTTTCTCTTTTTTGATCGGCCCTTCCACCGAAACATTGGCGGCAACAGGGCTGATGCTGCCCCGGGCAGTAAACCGTTTGCGGTTTCCCTGTCGTCCTATGATGTTGAATACTGAACTGAGCTGGCCTCCATACATGGATGGAATATATCCTTTGTAGATAGAAAAATCTTTGACGATATCGGCATTGATAGCTGGGAAGAAGCCAAAGAGGTGCGACGTGTTGTAAATGGGTATTCTGTTGAGATAAAATGCATTCTGGTCATAATTTCCGCCCCGCACATTGAGGCCTGCCGATCCTTCGCCCACTGTCACAATGCCTGGCAGCATCTCCGAAACTTTGAGGATATCCCGTTCGCCCATCATCATGGGAATCTCTTTGATGGCTTTGGCTGAGATCTTCTCCAGCCCGGGATCTTTGAAACGGATATTCATTTGCCTGTCGCCGTAAACAACCACCTCCTTCATCTGGATAGCCGACTTCCGCATCTCGATGGTGAACTCACCGTCAGAAAGGACCTCCAGAAAATATTTAACGGTCTCCAGCCCCATGTAAGCAAAGACTGCCGTATAGGTGCCGGGTTTCACGACCATGCTCAATACGCCATTCAAGTCAGTAGCTGACCCTGCTTTGGTCTCTTCCAGAAACATGGTGGCGCCAATGATAGCCTCCCCTGTCTGGCTTTCGGTGATGAGGCCGCGAATCGTTACCCATGAATTTCTTCCTGCAATGCCCTTTCTGCCAACCGTGAGGGTTTGCATAACATCGGCCTTCCTCCCTGTGAGATATCTCTCCTCGCTCTGGGTAATCTCTCCGGGGGTACTTTTCGAACTGTCGGAAGAGATCTGTTGCGTTTCAAAAAGGGGCAACTCTTCGGGAAGCAACTCTCCCGGCATGACCACCAGGTTGTTGTTCCATACGGAGACCTGGAGGTTGGTACCCTTCAACGCCAGTTGAGTGGCTTCCAGCGCACTGATTTGTTTGGCATCGACGGTCACTTTGACCTCTTTTACCCACGATTCCCGGTAAAAGATCGTCATGCCGGTTTCCCGGGAGATAAATTGGCTGAACTCCGCGAATGAAGCATTGTTGAAGTGGCAGGATATCAGGGTGTCGGGACCATGATCAGGAGTAGGATGGCCAACAAACAGCAGGTGGATGAGCAGCAGTAGTTTCATTTCGTTACCTGATGTTGGCAATATAATCGATCATCGCAGCCATCGCCAGATCTGACGACTTCCTTATCTTGATTTTGTTCTTGCGCATGTATGACTTTATCGCCAACTTTTGCTCCGGATCGAAAAGTTTGATAAAACTTCGTTTCGAACTGAATCGAAGGAGTTGGCCATCCTTCAGAACAAATGAATCCCTGACCGGACTCTTAAAGATATAGTTCGCCGATCCCACGACAGTCTCCAGATCGAGACTTTTTCGCCAGTGATATAGGATCTGCAAAGGCCCCTTACCAAGAACCTGGTAGAAACAGGGTTCCTGTTCGAGATGGAGGAGCTCAAAATTCTTATCCGACATGGTGAACCCTTCGAGCCAGGCTTTGGAGAGTTCGATGGTAATGGCAGCACCTGTTTTATCAAGGTATTTCAGTAAAAGCTGCTGGTTGAAAATGTCGTAGTTGAGGAACACGTGGTCATAGCGGGTTCCCTTGATGGTCACGCTTCCGTAACTGTATTGGGGAGAGAGAAGGTACTGGTGACCGGTTGTGCTATAGAGGATAAAATAGGTGTATTTCTTGCCGTTGTAGAGCGTCTGATCCAGCCCATAAACCTGATCCAGATCCCTTGCGGCATCCTGGGAAAACAATTGTCCGGAAAGGAGGAGCAGACAGGTGAGCAGTAGATGGCAGAAACGAGAAGACATCAGAGAAAAGATCACAAGTAATGAATCAGAAAACCCACAAAGGGTCTGTTTAATTCTAA
This sequence comes from Bacteroidales bacterium, assembly GCA_014860625.1. GTDB lineage: Bacteria > Bacteroidota > Bacteroidia > Bacteroidales > FEN-979 > QYOJ01. Next base: position 7,687 of record JACZJJ010000147.1, read on the forward strand.
CATGGTTCAAATCTACATAGAATTTCTTAAGAATCCCTAAAATTTTCGGCGAACGGCAATGATTAACCGTTATTCGCTTTTCGCTTTTCGCTATTTCGCTATTTCGCTATTTCACTATTTCTAATGTGTGTCCAGTCCGTGCAGCATGTAGACCATGTGCATGAGCGATTTCAGGATCTCCGACATGTATTCATTTACGGCTTTTACGCTTCCGGGAAGAGTGAAAATAAGCGTGTTTCCTGCCACTCCGGCGATTCCCCTGCTGAGAAGCGCCTGATGTTTTTCGGCTCCGTATTTCATTCGGATCATCTCCATGATGCCTGGGATCTCTTTGTCGAGCAATGGTTTTACTACGTCGGGGGTGAAGTCGCGATGACCAATTCCTGTCCCTCCGGTGGTGAAGATGAAGTCAACGCCTGCCTCGATGGCTTCAGTTAACGTATTCAGGAGCTGGTCGGGGTTGTCGGGAAGTAAAGTGACGAAGGACGAAAGACGAGGGACGAGGGACGAAGGATGAGGGACGAGGGACGAAGGATGAGGTTGATTTTTACTGCCAACTGCCAACTGCCCACTGGCAAACTGGTTTTCCAGGATTTCCCGGATCCGGGGGCCGGATTTGTCTTCATATTCTCCCCGGAAGGCGCGGTCGGAGAGGGTGATGATGCGGGCGGAGAAGATTTTTGGTTGGTAGAGGAGGGTGGTTTCGGGTTTAAGTATGCGGGATCCGGCATCAGTATTCTGCGAACTGCGAACTGCGAACTGCGAACTGCGAACTGCGAACTGCCCACTGCCCACTGCGAACTGCGAACTGCGAACTGCGAACTGCGAGCTGCCCACTGCTCTGGCGAAAATTCCCTCCTTTGGCATCACGCAATTCCCTACCTCTCTGAAAATGGAGCAGGAGGTGCCGTGGCACTCCTTGCCAATCTGAGTGACTTCCAGTACAACATCTTCGCCAACAAACCGGTCGAGGGGCTGGCATTTCCATAGTTCAAGCCCTTCGGTGGTGATATTTTCGGCGAATTCGCCGTAACCGATTTTCCGTTTTGCCTCCTGCTCGAATTTCCGGATGCTCTCAACGCCGAGCAGACTCACCTGGCGGTTCCAGGGACCGCTGTGGGCATCGCCTTCCACGCCGTTATCCATCAGGGTGATAGAAGGTACAGGCAGTTTGATGGTTCCCTTTTTCTCAGAGATATTTACAGACAGAACGTTTAGTTTATTCATTTTTTCTGAAGATAAGCAATCAGATGACGAAAGTTGGTGTTGATTTTATCTGTTTTAATTTTAATATGTATATGTGCTTTTCGCATTAGCGAATCAAGCCCCCTTCAGGGGGTTTGGGGGCAATTTTCTTTCGTTTTCCCAATCAGGCTTACAGGACCGATCACCATCGATTTATCTGCCGCTTTGCACATGTCGTAGATGGTCAGCAATGCCACTGATACGGCTGTCAGCGCCTCCATCTCGATGCCGGTTTGTCCGGTGCATCGGGCCAGGGCTGTAACGGCTATTCCCGTTTCATCCGGTTCGGCTTTCACGTCCAGTTTGGTGATCTGGAGCGGATGGCACAGCGGGATGAGTTCGCTGGTTTTTTTACCGCCCTGGATGCCGGCAATCTCGGCAACAGTAAGGACATCCCCTTTTTTCATCTGGTTTTCGCGAATGAGTTGGAGGGTCTCATCCGAAAGGGAGATATGCCCGGAGGCAGTGGCAGTCCTGATTTGAGTAGTTTTATTACTCACGTCGACCATATTTGCTTTGCCGGAAGAATCGGTGTGGGAGAGTTCTTTCATAATTCGGGTTTTTTTTTGCCCCTAAATCCCCTGAAGGGGACTTACTCCCCCTTTAGGGGGTTGGGGGGTATTATCCTCCAATATTGTTAAACGCGTTCAGGGTATTCACGGATCCTTTTTCCGGCTTCAGGTTTATAGCTTGCAGGAGGGCTTCCCGGATGCCGAGTTCCTTGATGTCGAATTCGATGTCGCTGAACAGGCAGGGCTTGATCTTCCCTTCTGCCGTAAGACGCAGCCGGCTGCAGCGTGAGCAATCTCCTCCGTCGCCTCCCTCCACCGTGGTAAAGCATCCGTGTTCGAGGCTCATCTGGTGAATAAACCGGATCTCCAGGTTGTGGCTGCGGCTATACTCCTTCACCTCCCGGGCATCCTTCTCTTCTGACGTTTGTTGCACTACACAGTTGATTTTCACCGGTGTGAGTCCTGCTTGCTGTGCCGCTTCGATGCCCCGGAATACCTGCTCAACGTCGCCGCCCCGGGTAAGTTCCCTGTATCGGGAGGGGTTGATGGCATCGAGGCTGACATTGACCCGGTGCAGTCCTGCCTCTTTCAGGATTGGCGCATACTTTTCCAGCAGGATGCCGTTGGTGGTCATGCCGAAATCGTTGATGCCGGGGATTTGGGCGATCATGGCAACCAGCTCCTCTACGCCTCTCCTCACCAGTGGTTCCCCTCCTGTAATTCTCACTTTATCAATCCCAAGAGCCGTTGCCTCTTTTACCACCTCAGCAATCTCTTCATAGTGAAGGATCTTATCATGACCGATCAGTGGCACTCCCCCTTCGGGCATGCAATAGTAGCACCGGAGATTGCACCGGTCGGTGATGCTGATCCGCAGGTAGCTGATCTTCCGGTTATAGCAATCGAACATCGTGGAGCTCTCCTTTCGTAAGTTCGGTAATTCCGGTTTCCACTGCGATCAGTCCGTGTGCATGGATATACGAGTGAATGTGTGCCGACCCGTGGTAGTTGACGGGGAAGATCTCTCCGTTGCTAAGGAAGACCGGCAGGATGGACTTGCGGGCTGTATTCCTCCGGCGGATGTCAGCGGCCAGAGGCATCCTGACAAGAAGAGGCGAGAAGTCATGCCCCATCAGTTTGTATAGAAAAGGCTTCACAAGAACCTCGAAGATAACGAAAGAGGAGACCGGGTTGCCCGGAAGTCCGAAGACGAACTTCGGGCCTTTCCTGCCGAAAACCGTTGGACGGCCCGGCTGGACGGCAACGCTTTTGAAGAGGATCTCAACGCCATGCTCTTTCATGATTGCGGGGACATAGTCATAGTCGCCCATGGAAACACCTCCCGAAAGGATCAGCACATCGGAGGCGGCCAGACCCGCTTCGATTGTTTTATAAAGAGCCTCTTTTGAATCTCCTGAGATGCCTGAATCCATCGCATGCACGTGCATACGCCCAGCCTGGGCTATCAGCTGAGCGGAGTTTGAGTTACGGATTTTCGCCGGACCGGGAGTGATGTCGGGGTCGACCAGCTCATCCCCGGTAGAGATGACGGCTACGGCTGGCTGCGTAAAAACGGATGGACTGACCGCACCAACCGATGCCAGAACGGCGACAGCCTGGGGATCTATCAGGGTTCCTTTCGTCAGAACCCGGTCTCCTTTCCGGATATCTTCTCCTTTGTAGCAGATGTTGGGCGCTGTGGAATCTTTCGCAAAGCGGATTGTCCCATCGGGCAGCTCCTCTGTCTCCTCCACCATGATGACGGCATCGGCTCCCTCAGGAACCATCGCTCCGGTCATGAT
>JACZJJ010000148.1 GCA_014860625.1 Bacteroidales bacterium
CCCCAAACCCCCTAAAGGGGGCTTACTCTGCTACGCAGTCATTTCCTCCCGAAGGGAGGAGTAAGTCCCCTTCAGGGGATTTAGGGGTACCCGCAAAGCGGAGTACGTCCCCTTCAGGGGATTTAGGGGTACCCGCAAAGCGGAGTAAGTCCCCTTCAGGGGATTTAGGGGTACCCGCGAAGCGGAGTAAGTCCCCTTCAGGGGATTTAGGGGTACGCCGCATCGAGTATCGCATTGATGTTAATCTTCTCCATACAGTCAAAATGTCCCTTCGGGCAAGCGTTGTATCCCAGCTTGCTGCAGGGACGGCAGGATAACCTGGAAACCTCAACAATAGTGGATAGCTTCTCCTGGCCTTCCGGCAAATAGGGGTACATCCCGAACCCGGGGATCGTGTTGCCCCAGAGACTGATGATCGGTTTTTTCATCGCCGCAGCGATATGCATCAGGCCAGTGTCGTTGCTGATCACCAGCCTGGCTTGTTTTATCACTGATGCCGACTCGTTGAGGGGAAGAATACCGCAGCCGTTGACAACTGTTCCGGTGCTCTCTTCTGCGATCTTTTCTCCGCGGGCCATGTCCTCTTTCCCTCCCAGAAGGATGACAGGGAGGTCAAGCTGATCACACAATTCTATCAGGCGTCTGGCTGGAAAGATCTTGGTCTGATGCTTCCCTCCGATGGCGATAGCTATAAATGTGGAAGAAAGTTCGGGAAATCGTTGAGGAATATTCACCGCTTCCGAAGAAAGGAGGAAATAGTCGAGTCCCTTTCGGTCATTTTTCACCCCCAACTTTTCCACGGCCCGAAAATACCGGTCAACGATATGGATCGGGGGGAGCCGGTCGATATGAAGGTTGGTGATCAGCCACTTCTGCAGGTTGAGCTTGGGGAAGGTTGAAGCGGGACGGCCCAGTTTCATCCGGATGTAATTTGATCGCAGGTTTTTATGCAGGTCAATAATGTGATCGAATTTTTCGGCCTTCAGTTTCGGGATGAGTTCCTGGAAATTATCCTTGAAAAGATGGATTTTGGTAATGGAAGGATTTGATTGCAGGATGGGGATATACTGCTTCTTGGTGAGGTAATGAATCTCAGCATCCGGTAACTGCTCCTTCAGGCAACGCACTACAGGTGTTGTCAGGACGATGTCGCCGATAGAGCTGAAGCGGATGATTAGGATCTTTTTCATTGTTAATTACCCTTCTCCCTCCCCTTCAGGGGAGGGTCGGGGAGGGGTTACCGAATAAACGGGTTATTCATTTTTTCATAACCAATTTCTGTCTCCGGACCATGGCCGGGATACACGACGGTATCATCAGGCAAGGTAAAAACCTGCTCCGTGATGCTCTCCATCAGCAGGTCGAAATTGCCGGTTGGCAGGTCAGTACGGCCAATCGAATCACGGAAAAGGACATCACCGGTTATCACAAACCCCTGTTCTTTGCTGTAAAAGCAGCAACTTCCATCAGCATGACCGGGTGTGTAGATAACCCTAAGGGAGGAGTTTCCCCATCGGATCATCTCATTGGCTTCCAGTAACCTGGCCGCTTCCGGAACCCGATCCACCTGGAACCCATAAGCAATTCCGACATCTTTCGCCCTGATCAGAAAGGATTCACCAGCCGGATGATATTCGGGCCGGATGCCAAAACGCTCTTCAATAAAGACATTCCCCAGGATATGATCAATATGGGAATGCGTGTTGATGTTGCGAACTAATTTCAACGAGTTGGTCTCAATAAAATTCTCAAGATGTTCCTCTTCACGCTCGTCCGAACAGGCAGCATCCACAATGATGGCTTCTCTGGTCTCATCAAACAGGAGGTATGTGTTCACCATGAAAGGGTTGAAGACAAAGGTTTTAATCGTGATCATGCAGAAATTGTTAGATACGTGTGCAAAGGTAATAAATCAAGGTGATACTCAATGACTGGATGACTGGATGACTGGATGACTGGATGACTGGATCACTGGATCACTGGATCACTAGATCACTGGTCCTTAATCCCGTATCTGGTATCTCAACATCTCGTATCGCGCATCCCTGATCCCGTAAACATTTTTCGTGTAAATTTACCCCCTCATTAACTCGCAGCTCCTGGAAATTCATGACTGGAAATAAAAACCACCGGCCCAATTCCTCATTCCTCATTCCTCATTCCTCATTCCTCATTCCTCATTCCTCATTCCTCATTGTACTTTCTCTCATTCTGCTAACCCTTGTGATGCCTGCTGCCACGGAGGCTCAATTTTACAACGGCTCCCAGCTTACCTTCGGAAAGAGCCGGGTGCAGTACAACGATTTCTTCTGGACCTACTTCCGGTTTGATAAATTCGACACCTATTTTTACCTCAATGGAAGGGAGCTGGCTGAATATACGGCCGAGTATGCCGACCAGCATATCAGAAAGATTGAGTTGATGCTGCAGTCGGGGCTCGAAGATAAAATCCAGTTTATCATTTTCAATAACCTCTCCGATCTCAAGCAGAGCAATATCGGGCTTTACGGCGATTGGGACACCTACAATACAGGTGGTGTGACACGCATCATCGGAGGTCGTGTATTGCTCTATTTCGACGGTGATTACGGCCATTTTGAAGAACAGATCAGGGCAGGCATCGCAACAGTGATTCTGAACCAGATGATGTATGGTACGGGAATCGGAGCCCAGATCAAAAACAACGCTCTTTTTAACATGCCGGAGTGGTATATGGGCGGACTGACGGCCTTCATCGCTTCAGGATGGGACACCGAACTGGACAATATTGTCAGGGATGCAGTGCTTAGCGGCAGGTACAAGAAATTTAACCGACTAACCGGGAAGGAGTCGGTATGGGCAGGGCAATCCCTGTGGCACTACATCTCATTGAAATACGGCGAATCGGCTATCCCCAATATCGTTTACATGGCCCGGATGAGCCGGAATATTGAGAAGGGATTTCTCTATGTGCTGGGAACTCCTTACCAGACACTGTTGGACGACTGGCTGGCCTATTATACCCAGATCTATGCGAACCAGGAAGTAGGGCGGACCGATCCCGCCGGCAACCTGATCAACCGGAAGAATAAGTCCGATCGCATCTTCAGGCAACTGAAACTGAGTCCGGACGGAAACCAGCTGGCTTATGTGACCCACGAACTGGGTGTATACAAAATCTTTGTGAAGGATACCCAAACAGGGAAGAAGAGACGGATCTTTCGCGGAGGGTACCGCCTGGCCGATCACCCCGACTTTACCTTCCCGATCGTGGCATGGCATCCCTCCGGAGATATCCTGGCGATCCTTGTTGAGCGAAAAGGCGAAAACTGGCTCTACTTCTATGACCTGAAGGAGAAACGAAAAGTGTACCAGGTCCTCTATAATTTTCAGAAAATACTTGACATAAGCTACTCGGGCGACGGTCGCTACCTGGCTATGTCGGCCGTTCAGAAAGGACAGTCTGACCTGTATGTCTTCGACATCCTTGCCAGCTCCCAGGAGCAGCTTACCAACGACATCTACGACGATTTCTCCCCGCGGTTTTTACCGGGCTCGTCAGAAATCATCTTTTCCTCTAACCGAAAAAGCGATACCGTCAGGTTTTATGAACAGGTGGATATCAGCAAACTTACATTCAACAATGATATCTTCATCTATCCTTACCGAAGCCGAAGTCCGGTGCTCAAACGGATCACCAACACCCCGCTGGCCAATGAAGTCCAGCCGTTTCCTTATGCCGGCAACTACCTCTGCTACCTGAGCGACGCCAATGGGATTTACAACCGGTATGTGGCACGGTTTGACTCAGCCATTGCCTTCATCGACACTGCAACGCATTACCGTTATTTCACCGATGCCTTTCCGGTAACCAATTACAACAGAAGCATCGTTGAACAGGATATCTCCTTACCGGCGGCACAAATCGGGGAGGTAATGACGGGAGAGAGGAACTCCAGGATGTATACCATGGAGATGATCCGCCCCTCTTATCTTTCGAGGGCGACACTTGATCCTACCAATTTCATGGCCCGCAGGCTGCGTGAAGCCGAGATGGAAGAGGCGATCAGTAGTGGCGACACCACCCTGGCCGTTGCGCAGGAGATAAGAGAGGAGAAAAAGAGTCACTTTCGAACGGTGATGCTCAGCGATGTGATTGGGATGACCGCCGATAATCCGAAAGATAGCGGATACCTTCAGAAGATACAGCGACAGTATGGGATTATCCCTCCGGGAGACAGTGCTGCGATGGTTGTGTTACTTACACCAGTTACTCCCGACTCACTGTCCAAATACCAAAAAGCAAAAGCACTGAACTACAATGTGGAGTATTCGATCGACGAGATGGTCACACAGATCGACTTCACCTACCTCAACACATCGTACCAGCCATTTAGCGGTGGAAACGCCCCTGTATTTATCAACCCGGGCTTCAACGTGCTCTTTATGATGGGCGTCACCGACCTGATGGAAGATTACAGGCTGACAGGAGGAATTCGCATCAACTTCGACCTGGTGAACAACGAGTATATGTTCAGCTACAGCAACCTAAGGCGCAGACTGGATCACCAGATACTGTACCATCGTGTTGGAACCGATGATTATGGCTATTACTCCTATATACGCCACAAAGTCAATGAGCTCTATTACATCGTTACCTACCCATTCACGCCCGTCTTCAATATTCGGGGAACGGCTTCCGTCCGTTACGACAGGGCAGTTTTCCTCTCCACCGATCAGGCAAACCTGCAGAGGCCTGACGACCACAAGGTGTGGGGAAGCCTGAAAGGGGAGGTAACATACGACAATACACGCAGCATAGGGATCAACCTGTATCACGGAACCCGTTACAAGATATTCGGTGAGTATTACCAGCTGGTAGAAGGCAAGGGAACCAGTGTTTTTATCCTGGGAATTGACTTCCGGCACTATATGAAAGTTCACCGAACCCTGATCTGGGCGAACCGGGTTGCAGCCAGCACTTCCTTCGGAAGCAACAAGCTGGTATACTACATGGGTGGAGTCGACAACTGGTTGTGGCCCAGATTCGACATGAATACACCCGTTGCAAATGACCAGAACTATGTATTCCAGACCCTGGCCACCAACATGCGGGGATTTAATCAGAACATCCGCAACGGCAACAGTTTCTTTGTGATCAACAGTGAACTCAGGCTTCCTGTATTTCGCTACTTTTTCAACCGGCCGATTCGTTCCGATTTCCTCAATAATTTTCAGATCATAGCGTTTGGAGACCTGGGAACCGCCTGGACAGGCTCGAATCCCTGGTCGAAAGACAATCAGCTTTTCCGGAAGTACATTTACCGGAACCCGCTGTTTATTCAGGTGGAGATGATCAAAGATCCACTGGTGGGAGGGTTTGGCGGAGGTCTTCGGTCGCGGTTGCTGGGATACTTCATCCGGGCCGACCTTGCCTGGGGTGTGGAGGACGGTCGTGTGAGGAAGCCGATTTTTTATTTTTCACTCAGCCTCGATTTTTAAGATGAAACCTATAGACAAACCGATCCTGACATTCATTGATCAACACCATGTGCTGAGCCTGGCTGTGTGCCGCGATTCGATCCCATGGTGCTGCTCCTGCTTCTACTGTTACCTTCCGGAAAGGAACCTTCTTGTGTTTACCTCGGATCATGAAACCCGCCACATTGATGATTTCCTCGCCGGAGGAGAAGGACCGGTGGCCGGGACAATTGCGTTGGAAACAAAGGTTACCGGAAAAATAAGGGGAATTCAGTTTGCCGGAACAATGAGACTTCTAAAAGGAGAGGAGCTGAAAGAAGGCCGCCATGAATACCTGAAAAACTTCCCGATTGCCAGGCTTGCAAACCTCCTTCTCTGGGGGGTTCAACCGGCCATCCTGAAACTGACCGACAACAGGTTAGGCTTCGGGAAGAAGCTGATATGGCGCGATTCGGAATAACTAGCTGAAAATGAAACAGATAAATATTTCATCCAATATAAAATGACTTATTACGACCTAAAAATTTTGAAGTCAAACAATTAGGGTTTTCGGCCCCGATTCTGTTAATAAGTATTCCTACCAAAAACCTTTCTTCGTAGTATATTGCACCGTGAAATTTCTTCCCCCGGGATTTTCATTCAATATATTACAGACTAGATAGTTCAATTAGAATAACCTACTAAAAACAGGGTAGTAAATGGAAGAAACTCCAATCGTCAATACACAGCAGCAGACGGAGATACCATATTATAACGAGGTGTTAAACAAGAGGATACGGCCAAAGGTTACAGTGGATGACCTGGAGCCAAGAGAGAAGATGGATTCGACAGAGAAGAGTGAACCAGTTCTTAAACAGTATTTGTTTGAAGAGGTGATAGCCAGTTCAACGGCCTATTTTAAAGGAGACAGTCTGGCAGCGAATGTCTGGGCCAATAAATATGCACTGAAAGATTCTGAAGGACACCTTTATGAGCTAACCCCCGATGATATGCACCGGCGTATCGCCAAAGAGATAGCCCGCATTGAGAAACGATATCCGAATCCCATGAACGAAGATGAGATCTTCGGCCTGTTGAGGAACTTTAAATACATCGTTCCCCAGGGAAGCCCCATGGCCGGGATCGGTAACAATTTCCAGGTTGGGTCTTTGTCCAACTGTTTTGTGATAGGTAATGACGGGCTGGCCGACTCCTACGGCGGCATCATGAAAACAGATGAAGAGCAGGTGCAACTGATGAAGCGCAGGGGCGGCGTAGGCCACGACCTGTCGCATATCCGTCCCAAGCACAGCATGGTAAAAAACAGTGCCCTTACCTCCACCGGGATCGTTCCGTTTATGGAGCGTTATTCCAATTCCACCCGCGAAGTAGCCCAGGAGGGAAGAAGAGGCGCCCTGATGCTCAGTATCTCTATTGTTCATCCTGACGCAGAACACTTCATTGACGCCAAACTGGTGGCAGGGAAAGTTACCGGAGCCAACATCTCCGTGAAGATTACCGATGAATTCATGAGGGCGGTTGTGGAAGATGGTAATTTTATACAGAAATACCCCATTGAAGCCAAAGAGCCTTCGATCACAAAAACCATACGCGCCCGCGACCTCTGGGGAAAGATTGTGCATAACGCATGGAAATCGGCTGAGCCCGGAATTCTTTTCTGGGACACCATCCGGCGGGAATCACTTCCCGACTGTTACGCCGACCTTGGATTCAAAACCGTATCCACCAACCCGTGCGGAGAGATTCCCCTTTGTACCTACGACTCCTGCCGTTTGCTGGCAATCAACCTTTACAGCTATGTAGAGAATCCGTTCACCAAGGATGCCTATTTCAATTCCGGCCTCTTTATTGAGCATGTACACAAGGGCCAGCGGATTATGGACGATCTGATCGATCTTGAGCTGGAGAAGGTTGACAAGATTCTGCATAAGATCGATGCCGACCCCGAGGTAGAAGCCATCAAGGCACGCGAACGGAATCTTTGGCTCAAAATCAAGGAGAAAGCAATCCAGGGTAGACGTACCGGTTTCGGCATCACTGCTGAAGGAGATATGCTGGCAGCGCTGGGAACCCGATATGGTTCCGATGATGCCATTGACTTCTCGGTAGAGGTGCACAAGATCCTCTCCATCGAAGCTTACCGCTCGTCAGTTATCATGGCCAAAGAGAGAGGCCCTTTCCCCCTCTATGATTCGGAACGTGAAAAACACAATCCGTTTGCCGGCCGCATCAGGGAATCGGCGCCCGATGTGTATGAAGATATGGTGAAATACGGACGACGGAATATTGCCATGCTCACGATAGCCCCTACTGGATCCGTCAGTATTCTTACCCAAACCACTTCGGGACTGGAACCGGTATTTGCCGTCTCTTACAAACGTCGCCGGAAGGTGAATCCCAACGATAAAAACGTGGTTGTCACCTTCACCGATGAAGTTGGCGACACCTGGGAAGAGTACAACGTGTTCCACCACAATTTTGTCACCTGGCTCGAAACAACAGGTTATAAGGTTGACGAGGTCACTCACATGGATGATGAACACCTACAGGAGATTATCCAGAAATCCCCCTTCCACCGCGCTACCGCCAACGACATCGACTGGCTCGCCAAGGTCAAGATGCAGGGTGCTGTCCAGAAATGGGTCGATCACTCTATCAGCGTTACCGTGAATGTCCCTGCCGACACCGAACAGGAACTGATTGGCACGATTTACGAAACGGCATGGAAGAGCGGTTGCAAGGGAATGACTGTTTACCGCGATGGCTCCCGCGCCGGTGTTCTGGTAAACAACGAACCGAAAAAGGAAAAAGAGGATGTCACCGAGTTCCGCGAAACACGTGCTCCGCACCGTCCCGAAAAGCTGGAAGCCGAGATCGTAAGGTTTCAGAACGATAAGGAGAAATGGGTTGCCGTAGTGGGTCTGCTCGATGGCCGTCCCTACGAAATCTTTACAGGTTTAGCCGACGATTTCTGGATCCCGACCTGGGTACAGAAAGGGTGCATCGTAAAGAACAGGCAGAACGACTCCAAATCACGGTACGATTTCCAGTTTGAAGACCGGCAGGGCTACAACATCATCATAGAAGGGCTGTCGCGGTCATTCGACAAAGAGTACTGGAACTATGCCAAACTGATTTCGGGAATCCTTCGTCACGGGATGCCGTTGCAGTTCGTAGTGAACCTGATCTCCAAACTCCACTTTGAGACCGATTCGATCAACACCTGGAAAAACGGCGTGGAACGGGCCTTGAAAAAGTTCATCCCCGACGGTACCAAAGCAGCGGAACACGACTGTCCGCAATGCCACGAAAAGGGAGCCCTGATCTACGAAGAGGGATGCGTCAGGTGCCGCGCCTGCGACTACTCCAAGTGTAGCTAAAACTGTTTCTTGTGGTAATCAAATGTCTGGCTGTCGCAGAACTTCTTGATCTTTCCGGCAATCATTAAAAACGCATCCAGTTTGTGTTTCCTGAACCAGCCAATGGCAGCCGGTTGCCCCTTGCAGGCATCGGCAAATACGATAAGGAACAGGTGTTTGTTGACTCGCAGCCACTGATAAGCATTCGGGTCTTCTGAAGTAACGGCACTATCCAATGCAGCCAGATGAGGAAAACCATTAGCCATCAGCCACGAGAACGCATCGTCACTTCCCCTCATGGCATGTGATAACGCAGCCACCTCCGGGTAGCCGTTGTTGATCAGCCAATCCACAATCTGTTGATTACCAGCAAAGGTCTCACCAAAAGCCAGCCAAATTTTTGCAGGATAGTAGAAGGTCATGTTATGTGGTGATGTGGTGATATGGTGCAGTGCTGCCGTCCAACCTGTCCAACCTGTCCAACCTGTCTCACTGATAGACCTCAACCTTGATCCCGGCCTCCCTCACCTTCTCAGCTATTTGTTCAAGTTCAAAGATAGGAACTTTTTCCAGGTTGTGCACAGGGGTGGCGCGGGCTACAGGGTAAATCATGACCGATTTCGGACGGATCTCCTCCAGTTTTTCTATCCAGGCGGCCACCTCTTCGTCAGTGGTATTGTCTATGGTCTCGTTGCGGTAAACACCTCGCAAAAACATCGTCTGGATGACAACATTCCCGTTAAAGCGCTTCAGATTTTCCACCACCGAGTGGAGTGTAACATCACCCTGGGGTTTGTTCATCATACGGAATATCCGATCAGTGCCTCCGTCGAGTTTCTGAATGTTGTGGTCGAGCCTGAGGAGCGCGTTGAAAATATCCTCTCTGTGCAACATGCTGGCATTTGATAAAACGGTCACCTTTGCCGCTGGAGCCAGTTCATTACGGAGTGCGATCGTATCGTCAACGATCTGAGAAAATTCGGGGTGGATGGTTGGTTCCCCGTTTCCTGCATAGGTAATGGCATCCGGGAGATAATCCTCTGATGCGAGCTGTTTCAGCTGCTTCTCCAGGTACCACTTCACCTCTTCACGGGATGGGAGGGATGGCGTCTCACCCTTGTCAGGAGGTGTCCAGCCGCATTCGCAATAGATGCAGTTGAATGAACAGTACTTGGCATGCAGGGGCAGAAGGTTGATCCCCAGAGATAGTCCAAGACGCCGGCTGCGAACCGGTCCGAATACCACTTCATGAAACAGAAAACCAGCCATGGAATATCGTTAGAGAGGCAAAATTGTCACTTTTCTGCCGATTAACCAACAACAACCTGTTGAAAAAACAGTAATTTTATCGTCTAATCGAATCCGTGTGACCACGCTAGCCCAGATCAAAACCCCGGTTGCCTCCCACCTGCAGATCTTTGACAAGAAATTCAGGGAGTACCTGAAAAGCAAGGTTCTTCTGCTCGATACCATCACCCGGTACATTTACAAACGAAAAGGGAAGCAGATGCGGCCGCTCTTTGTCTTTCTCTCAGCTGGCGCATGCGGGAAGGTTACGGAGAGCACCTTTGTTGCCGCTTCCATGATTGAAATGCTTCACACGGCTACCCTGGTGCACGACGACGTGGTGGATGACTCCCACATGCGTCGCGGGATGTTCTCCATCAATGCTCTGTGGAAAAACAAGATAGCCGTTCTGGTCGGTGATTTTCTCCTGTCGAGGGGCATGTTGCTCTCGTTGGAGAAGGAGGAGTTCGGACTGTTGAAGATTGTTTCACGGGCAGTGAAAGAGATGAGTGAAGGGGAATTGCTGCAGATTGAAAAGGCCCGAAGGCTCGATATCAAAGAAGAGATTTACTTCGAGATCATCCGGAAAAAGACGGCATCGCTTATCGCCTCCTGTTGCGCATCAGGAGCAGCTTCCGCTGGGGCGGACGCCGACGCGACAGAACAGATGAGACTCTTTGGCGAATATACCGGAATTGCCTTTCAGATCAAGGACGACCTGTTTGACTATGAATCGGGAAACATCACTGGAAAACCGAGTGGAATAGACATCCGCGACCAGAAGATGACTCTCCCGTTGATTTATCTGCTGAACAACAGTTCGGCAAGTGAAAAGCGATGGATTATCAGCACGGTGAAACGCCATAACACCGATTCGGTAAGAGTGAAACGATTGGTTGAGATGGTGAAGGAAGCCGGTGGACTGGACTATGCACGCGAGCAGATGTTGGAATACCAGGAAAAGGCTATGGCACTTATCTCTGCGTTCCCTTCTTCTGAGTATACGAATTCCCTGAAAGAGCTGGTGATCTTTACCACCGAACGAAAAGCCTGATCTCCGTTATACCTTTTTCATCGTAAACCCGAAGGTGGTTCCCACCCCGATTGTGCTTCTTACATTGACCGTTTGATGATGTGCTTCAAGGATGTGTTTCACAATGGCGAGCCCAAGGCCTTTTCCTTTGGCAAAGGTCGCCCGGCCGCGCTGAGCACGATAAAACCGCTCAAACACCCGTGAAATCTCCTCCGGTTCTATGCCGATGCCGTTGTCGGTTACCTCGGTGAGAATGTACTCATCCATGTCGAAAAAACTGACCTTGGTCCGGCCTTTTTTGCTGCCGTAACGGATGGAATTTTCAATCAGGTTGGTCAGAACCTGGCGGATCTTTTCCTGGTCACCTTCCACATAAACAGGTTTATCCTGCCTGCTGCATGCCAGCTTGATACCTTTTTTATCGGCCTTCATCTCAAGAAGCTCAATCACCTCTTTCGTAAGGGCAACGAGATCGAACCGGATGATTCTCAGCTGGATCTGCCCCGACTCCAACTGGGCAATTTCATCCAGGTCTTCCACCACCTGAATCAGCCGCTCGATGCTTTTCTCAGTCCGTCTCAGGTACTCCATATTCACAGATGAGTCTTCAAGCCCTCCGTCGAGAAGGGTCAGAATATACCCCTGAATATTAAACAGGGGAGTTTTGAGCTCGTGAGAGACATTGCCGATAAATTCCCTTCGGTATTTTTCCAGCTGACGTAACTGCTCGATCTCCTCACTCTTCTCCAGCTGCCACTCCTCTACCTCCTGATTGACCTCATCCAGAAGCCTGGAATCGATGCGTTGATGCCTTCCCTCATCTTTCTTCCGTTTGATGTTGTGAATAGACTTGTAAATGAGCCGGATCTTGCTGTAGATGAATTTCTCAAGGGTAAAGCGAAAAACAAAGAAGGAGACCAGAAACAGGATCATGGCTGACACAACCAGGTAAAGAAGGAGATAAAGATCTTTTAATCGGTCAGGTGAGATGATCAGCGACCCCAGGATAAAGAAAAGGATGTAGAGTGCCGTTACAACGAACGCATTGGTAAAGGAGATCAGTCGCGGTTCGTGGTACTTCATTTCACTTCAAACTTATATCCTACGCCTTTGATTGTACGGATGTTATCCAGGAAAAGACGCTCCCGGATCCTCCGGATGTGGACATCGATGGTCCGGTCGCCAACCACTACGTCATCTCCCCAAACGGCTGAAAAAATCTCATCACGAGTAACCACTTTATTGGGTGAACGGGCCAGGAAGAAAAGCAGCTCAAACTCTTTTTTGGGAAGTGAGACCTCCTCTTCGCCACGGATCACGACATACTTATTCCTGTCGATCTTAATTCCGGCTGTTTCAAGCAAGTCGTTGTCATCCTCAAGGGTTTCTGCCACAGGTTTATGAAGACGGCGCAGCAGAGCCTGTATCCTTGAGAGAAAGATCTTCGGCTTGATCGGTTTGGTCAGGTAATCATCGGCCCCGGCTTCAAAACCGGCAACCTGAGAGTAATCTTCACCACGGGCTGTGAGAAAGACAATGAGTGGATTCTGGAGCTCCGGCATGGCGCGCATCACGGTACAGGTCTCCATGCCATCCATCTCCGGCATCATCACATCCAGGATCACAATGTGCGGCTTGAATTCACGGGCAATCCTGATAGCCAGCTTTCCGTTTTTTGCCTTTTCAACGATGTAGCCTTCACGGATGAGGTTGTATCCAAGAAACTCAAGGATATCGGCTTCATCGTCAACCAGGAGGATCTTTACCTGCTCTTTATCCACTGGATCAAGTTTTTATAATTGTCCATCAAAGGTAAGAATTGATCCGGTAAAATTGCCTAATTTCGTATTTCGTATTTCCGTATTTCCTAATCCGAACCTCATGAGTTTCACAAAATCACCATCCCTCTTCATCCTCCTCCTGTTTTTCCTCCCCGGATGCCTTTTTTCCCAACAGTTCGACGGAGGGATTCTTGCCGGTGGGGCACTCAGTCAGGTGGATGGCGACAACTGGGTAGGATTCAGCAAGGTGGGCTTCCTGGCGGGCGCTTTTGTGAACCTGGAACTTTCGCCCAACTCTTCACTTCAGCTTGAAATGGAATACATCCAGAAAGGGAGCAAAAAATCCTCCTACTACCAGGAAAATGATTTTCACGATTACCTCCTTCGAATTCACTACCTGGAGATACCGGTCCTTTACCAATTTACCTTTCTGAAACGCATGCAGCTTGAAGCCGGACCGGCAGTCGATGTACTTCTGGGTTACCAGGAGCAGGTCGACGGCCAGGAGGTCCCGAACCAGTATCCCTTGCGGGCCATCACCCTGTCGGGCATTGTGGGAGCTTCGGGGTACATCACAAAGCATCTGAAGGCGACATTTCGGTTTAATTATTCGTTGCTCTCCATTCGCCAGCCTCAACCCTATAACAGCAGGCCTCCTGCCTGGCGCAAGATCCTTTTTGAAGTAGGGCAGTTCAATAATGTGATGACCTTGTCGTTATCGTATCAGTTTAAAGGAAGAAAGAATTGGTAAATAGAGTCCACTCCTAAAACTCACGATGCTGAAAATCAGTTTTACCCCAACCCTAAAGGGAGCCTGATTTTCAGCAACTTCTCCCTTTAGGGCCGGGGTAAAAAAGTTGCTGAAAGAAAAGGTTGGCTTTTTGCAGAGGAGACTCATTGTTAAATCTTAAAGTAATCCGATCAGGATATGGGAAAGAAAATAATCGTCGGAATCACCGGCGCTTCGGGAGCGCTCTACGGCAAGCTCCTGCTTGACCGGCTGGCAGGCCTTGGCGACCAGGTGACGGAGTGCGGTGTGATCTTTTCGGCAACTTCACTCCCGGTTTGGGAATATGAGCTAGGCTCGTTTGACCCTGCAGATGTCCCCTTCAGGATTTACGATCCGGGTGATTTTTTTGCTCCGATGGCTTCCGGCTCGGCCGGCTTCGATACCATGATCATTGCCCCATGCTCCATGGGGACACTGGGGCGTATTGCTTCGGGTGTTTCGAACGACCTGATGACGCGTGCTGCCGATGTGATGCTGAAGGAGCGCCGACAGCTGATCCTGGTAACCCGGGAAGCTCCCCTGAGCCTGATTCATATCCGAAACATGAAGACTGTGACCGAAGCCGGCGGCATCATTTGTCCGGCTTCTCCCTCTTTTTACAGCAAACCAAAAACCATTGAAGAGCTGGCCATGACCGTCGTTGACCGGGCTCTCTCGCTCGCCGGATTTACCTTTCCGGCATTCCATTGGGGCGAAGAAACCTGCCCCACCTGACCCCTCCTGACCTGTTACTCACCCCCTGCCAGTCCCATGTTCCTTTTGATGGTTTTGTACCCGGTATGTTTGATCTCCGAATGTTCAAAGATGCGGTTAAACTCCTCTTCCGAGAGAGACTTCCACTGTGGTTTCCGCAGATCGGAGAGTCCCGGCAGGATGCGAAAAACGGGTTCCCTGGTTGGTTTGGGTGCCCGGTTGAACGGACAGGCATCCTGGCAGACATCGCAGCCGAAGATTCTGTCGCGGAACTTCCCCTTCACGGCATCCGGGATCTCTCCTTTGTTGGTGTTGGTATGAAACGTGAGACAGCGGTTGATGTCGAGACGGTAGGGAGTATGGAGTGCGTTCGTGGGGCAGGCGTCGAGGCAGCGGGTACAGTTCCCGCAGCGGTCGCGAGCGGGATTGTCAGGCTCCAGAATCAGTGTGGTAAGGATGATCCCGATGAAAAAAAAGGAGCCATCCGTTTCGTTGATGAGGATCGTGTGTTTCCCCTGCCAGCCCAGCCCGGAGCGTTGTGCCCACAGTTTTTCGAGAACAGGGCCAGAGTCGGCATAGGCCAGTGAACGGCTTTCGTGGGAGGTTGTGTCCAACCAGGTCACCAGTTTTGCCAGCCGCTCCTTCATCACCTTCTGGTATCCGCGACCGTAAGCGTATTTGGAGAGGATAAAATTATTCTCCTCAGGAAGCCGCTCTTCCGGGTAATAATTCATCAGCACAGCAATGACAGACTGAACACCCGGAAGCAGCAGTTCGGGATGTAGGCGTTGTTCGGTGAATCGCTCCAGGTAGTTCATCCCGGAGAAATCCCTCTCCGCCAGAAATGTTTCATAGAAAGACCGCAACGACTCCAGGGGTTCGGCCCGGGCAAAGCCGCAGTTAGAAAACCCCAGGGAGAGGGCGTGGGAGCGGATTTGATCGTTGATGGTCATATGAAATATGAAATACGAAACACAGAAATACAGAAAAACGAAATTAGGAAATTCATGGCATTGTTGAGCAATGATGTGCAATTAGAACAGGTTCCCCTGGCTCGCCGGATTGAATCGCCCCAGGTGCTTATATGCCCTCTCTGTTGCTTCTCTTCCCCTCGGTGTGCGTACCAGGAATCCCTCCTGGATGAGGAATGGTTCGTAAACCTCTTCGATGGTGCCGGCATCTTCCGATACCGCTGTAGCGATGGTCGTGAGGCCAACCGGTCCTCCTTTAAACTTGTCGATGATGGTAGCCAGGATCTTGTTATCCATCTCATCGAGACCGTAAATATCAACATTCATGGCTCCGAGGGCGTAACGGCTGATCTCCAGGTTGATGGTCCCGTCGCCTTTGATCTGGGCAAAATCCCTTACTCTTCTAAGCAGCAGGTTGGCTATCCTCGGGGTGCCGCGACTTCGCCGTGCAATCTCTTCCGACGCATTCTTATCAATAGGGACCTTAAGGATTTCGGCCGACCGGCGCAGAATTTTTTCAATTACTTCGGCCGGGTAGTAGGAGAGACGTGAGTTGATGCCAAAACGGGAACGCAGTGGTGCTGTAAGAAGTCCTGAGCGTGTGGTGGCACCGATGAGGGTAAATGGGTTCAGTTTGATCTGGATGGAACGGGCATTGGGGCCGGTTTCAATCATGATGTCGATCTTGTAATCTTCCATGGCCGAATAGAGATACTCTTCGATGACCGGCGAGAGCCGGTGGATCTCGTCGATGAACAGGACATCATGCTCATCAAGGTTGGTGAGCAAACCGGCAAGGTCACCCGGTTTGTCCAGCACCGGTCCGGAAGTTACCCTGATATTCACCTCCAGCTCATGTGCGATCACATGAGCAAGAGTCGTCTTGCCAAGTCCGGGAGGTCCGTGAAGCAGCACGTGGTCAAGCGATTCGTTTCGTTGACGGGCAGCTTTCACGAATACCTTGAGGTTTTCGATGATATCTTCCTGACCAGAAAACTCGAGAAACTCGATAGGCCTGAGTACCCGCTCTATTTCCTGGTCGGCATCAGAGAATGTTTTTCCGGTAGGGTCTAGGTTTTCGTTCATGAAAAACAAAAGTATGAAATATAAAAACGCTATTTTTGAAATCAATTAAAAAGCGGTTAAAAGACGCAACTTCGTCTGAAAACCATTGTCTAACAAATTGCAGACTGGTCAGATGCCACTGGATCCGACTATTATAGAGGGGTGTATCAAAGAGAAGAGAAGGGCGCAACATATGCTGTACCAGCACTTTGCCTCCCCGATGCTCTCTTTGTGTATGCGCTATTGCCGGAACAGGATGGAAGCTGAAGATGTGCTGCAGGAGGGGTTTATCAAGATCTTTCAGAAGATATCCACCTACCGGCAAAGTGGGTCACTTGAAGGATGGGTTCGCAGGATCATGATCAACCAGGCGATAAACCACCTGAAAGCAAAGAAGCTGGTCTTCCTGGATACCGACCCCTTTACTTTGGGGAACTGGATTCCGGATGAAACTCCGGCTGACCAGGAAGAACAACTCTATAAACCAGAGGAGCTGATGGAAGCGATTCAGGATTTGCCTCCGGGCTACAAAGTAGTGTTCAACCTTTATGTGTTTGAAGGTTATAGTCATAAAAATATAGCTGAAGAGCTGGATATTTCGGAGAATACTTCAAAATCGCAACTGTCGCGGGCAAGAAATTACCTCCGGAAGAACCTGGCCAAAAAGAAAAAGTAAGAAAATAGCAGATGAGCGACGAGAAATTTCATACAGAGACTGAACAGTTTGACGACCTGTTCCGTAGTTCTCTTGGGGAAATGCGCGCAGAGCCGTCATCAGGAGTTTGGAACAAGCTCAACCGTAAGCTGTTTCTATCAGAGATGATGAGGCTTAATTTCATTAATCTCCCTAAAGTCTTTTGGGGAGTCATTCCCGCTGCCGCAATCATTACCGGCATTGCACTCTATGTTGGTTTGAGTGAGAGTCCTTCAACACCCATCCAGCCCGTAGCTGAGGAGACCGTCACCCTCGTTCGGGAAGAACCGATAGGGAGTAACGTGAGTAACGTGAGTAACGTGAATGACGTGAATGACGTGAATAGCGTGAATGACGCAACTAACGACATTAACGATACTAACGAAATTAACGAAATTAACGCTATTAACGCTATTAACGCTATTAACGCTACTACCACTGCTCCACTTCCCCAGGGCACCACGGAGGCCGACCTGGCAACTGCTGAACTGGCCTCTCCCGGGATCCAGCCTATGCAACCTCTCTTTACTGACCCCCTGTTAACCGGGTTTATAGACAACGTTTTGATTGCACCCTCCCCGCTTGTCAATCCACAAAAGGCATCCGGGGAGACCACACCCAAACCGAGCCGCAAACCACTATCCCGTTCGTTCGACATGGGTCTCAACATCACACCAGACATGGTGTTTTATAACACCTCATCCGGCTCCTTCAAATACAACTATACCTTCGATTTCGGAGCACGGTACAACTTGGGGAGGTTCTACATCCAAAGTGGTGCGGGACTGACCTACTCTTCTGATATTGGCGACTATGCCATTTCCTATCTGAAAAACGACAGTGTGGGGTTCTATTACACCATCAACTCATTTACTGTGGATCCCGGCAACCCCGAAGATCCTGATTTTGAGACAAAAGAGGTAACGGTATACGATTCGATCGAATACCTTTACGACTACAGTACAAAGAACAAGTATTATTACATCCAGATCCCGCTCAATGTCGGGTATCGTATTGTCGACAAACCCAGATGGAGACTATCTGTTGAGGCGGGCCTTCTTTACGCCTACCTGGTTTCTATCAAAGAACCCGCTCCCACGTTCTACATTCCCGAAGGTAGAGTTCTTGATATTGAGCGGAGAACACCACAGCGAAACAAACATTCGCTGGGACTTACCGGAGCTGTCAGCATAGAGTATCAATTTGCCAGAAACTTCTTCCTGCTGATCGAACCAACATTTAAATACTATATGCAGGCCATTGAGGAGAACAGCAGTCGAGGCGACAAACAGCCTTACAGTATCGGATTGAGAGCAGGCATCTGGTATAAGATGAATTTTAAAAGCAAGACACGATGAACCGAAGAATTATACTCATTTTTTCACTCTGCTTTTCAGCCTTATGGACTTTTGCACAACCTATAGGGAAGAATTGTGAGGCCTCTTTCACCTATCTGCAGGACCAGGGAAATCATCTGATTGTCAATTTCACCAACACATCCACTGGAGACATCACGGACTTCTTCTGGGATTTTGGTGATGGTTCCACATTTCATGGGGAAGATCCTTCACATGCGTTTCCCTATACCGGCGAGTTTACCATTTGCCTATCCATATCGAATGCCGACACCCTAAACCCTTGTTCCGACAGCACATGCACAACTGTTCGGGTTGATATTCTTCCACAATACAACATTGGGGGTCTTCTGTTTGCCGGAACCTTTCCCATCAATAATCCGTTGTCGACCGGTGATACGGCATTTGCTTATCTCTACAGGTTTGAGCAGGCGGGACTGATTGCTGTCGATTCCATTTTCTTCGATACCCTCGGCTACTTCTGGTTTATGGGAGTGACTGAGGGCAAATATTTTCTTAAGACGGGATTGACAGAATCCTCCACGCGCTTTTCTGGTTATCTCCCTGCATACCATGGCGACTGCCTTCTCTGGACGGATGCCGATACCCTTATTGTGAATCAGAATGTTTACAATGTGAACATTTACATGGTGAAAGGAAAGCCTATGACGCCCGGTGCTGGAATGATTCACGGGAACCTTCTGATTGAACAGAGCAACGGAGGAACGATCCCCATGGAAAAGGGGCAGGTTATACTTGCTGATGCCTCCGGAATTCCCTATCAGTGTACCTATTCAAATCCATCGGGAGAGTTTACCTTTGGTCAGATCCCTCAAGGGGAGTATCAGATCTTTGGTGAATATACCGCAAGGTTTTCTCAAAAAATCGACCTTTTGCTTGATGAAACTTCACCAAATGCCGATAGCCTGGAGCTGAAACTTTATGCTTCCATTTCAGGAATTGACGATCCCCATTCCAATCAGCCTGCAAACGTAACCGTTTTTCCCAATCCTGTTGGTTCATTGCTTAAACTGCAAATCAAGCTGAACGAGCCTGAACAGGTGAAGGTGAATATTTACAACCACATGGGACAGCATCTGGTAACTGATGAATGGAAGTTTCCTTCAGGGAATTTTCAGCAGGAGATCGATGTGTCCTATTTGCCTCCCGCTATCTACCTGATTACCATACAGAATTCGCACTCTCACTGGCAGGTGATAAAAAAGTTTGTTAAAAAATAAACAATCAGTGCAACCTTTTTTTTTAGTGGTTGTCTTAATACTTGAAACTTCGAGTTTATTATATTTTTCTTTTTTTGGTTAATAAAATTGAAAATGGTGATAGAGCGGCTGTCGGATGCTAAGCCCCTCGGTGTTGACTAGTCTGTACTTGTTCTTCTATTTATACTAAACGCATAAGTCCGACAGCCCCTAT
>JACZJJ010000149.1 GCA_014860625.1 Bacteroidales bacterium
CCTCCTCCTCCTCCTCCTCCTCCTCCTCCCGAAGCACTTCAGGAAAAAGTAAAGTTTACTGCTCCGGTAGTTGTTGAAGATACAGCCGTGGAGTCGGACTTCGGGAAACAGGATATGCTTGCAGAAAAAGGAAACACTGAAGTTCCTTCCGAGGAGCCCGAAATCGCATTCGCTGAGGAGAAACCACAGGTTATCGAACAACCCAAAGAAGCTGAGATTTTCACCGTTGTAGAAGAAAATCCCCAGTTCCCCGGAGGAGATGTAGAACTTTATAAATTCCTCGGAGAGACAATTAAATACCCGGAAGAGGCAAAGGAACTTGGTATCCAGGGAAGGGTATTTGTAAATTTTGTGGTTGAAACCAATGGCACCGTGAGTAATGTAAAAGTTCTCCGTGGAATTGGAGGCGGATGCGACGAAGAGGCCGTAAGGGTTGTTAAGAGCATGCCCAAATGGACTCCCGGAAAACAACGCGGGATCCCTGTACGGGTATCGTACAACCTTCCGATAAAATTTACATTGCAATAAAACGGAAATAAACGAACCATTTGTAGAGACGGGGCATGCCCCGTCTCTGCAATGAAAACAAAAAATGGCATCCATACCGGGTGCCATTTTTTTTATGGATTATTCCGGCACAAGGTGTCAAAAGGGAAATAATCGTAAAGACGGGGCTTGCCCCGTCTCTGCCAAAACCCTCCAGCCATGAAAAAGGAAGAACAAAAGACGGAATCTCTCGAGGAGATCGTATTCCGTCACAGGAACAAAACCTACGGCGCTTACCAGCTACGTCGGGATTACCGGAAATTTATCACCATTTCGATGATCTTTGCCCTTTTTGTCACCAGCGCTGCAATCAGCTACCCACTGGTAACAGCCATATATTATAAACCTCCTCCTCCGATAAAAGATAAAACAATTACCGGTGTCGAATTGAAAAACCCTAAAGACGAACAAAAGCCCAAACCTGAAATCCCTGAAGCGCCAGAGCCAGAGATTGAAAAGGTGAGGTTTGTGGTCCCTGTTGTTGTTGATTCTGCAGGAGATGAGAGTTTCGGTGTTCAGTCAGAACTGGAAGGAAAGATAAATACAGAGGTTCCTGAAGAGAATCCGGTAATTACTATAGTAGAGGATAGACCGGCGGTTATTGAACAACCCATTGTTGAGACTCCTGAACTTTTTGTTGAGATCATGCCAGAATTCCCGGGCGGAGTGGCTGCCATGAGAAGGTATCTGTCAGAATCAATAAAATACCCTGAGAATGCAAAGGAGTTAGGGATTCAAGGGATGGTCTACATCAACTTCGTTGTGGAGAAAGATGGTTCAATTACTAAAGTGAAACTACTGAGAGGAATAGGAGAAGGATGTGATGAAGAGGCCCTCAGGGTTGTTAGGGCAATGCCGAAATGGCATCCCGGAAGCCAGCAGGGAAAGACGTTCAGGGTCTCATACAATCTTCCTGTTCGCTTCACCCTCCGGTAATACCCAATACAATTGTCATTGCAGGGGCGAAATGGCAGGTCGCCCCTGCAATTTTACCACGTTCACCCCTGGTATCCCTACCTCATTTCTCTGTATTTGTTCATGTGCCCCAGCTCTTTATTTGGAAATATTCCAAAGGTAATTTTCATTAACTTTGCTCTGTTATTTTATTAACAATAGAAGAAAGCCAATTTATGATAGCTCTCGGACAACAAATTGAAAATAAATTTCTTACCGCTGTCAATAAAAAGAGTGGTAACAATATACTGGATTGTTACCAGTGTGGAAAATGCGTCTCCACTTGCCCGGTAAGCAGTTTCATGGACTTTCCTCCCAGGGAGATCATGCAGATGATCAAGCTGGGATTGAAAGATGAGACCTACATGGCCAACTCCATGTGGTTTTGCCTGACCTGTGCTGCCTGTTCCGGAAGATGTCCACGTGAAATAGACATTCCCCGGGTGATGGAATCGATCCGGCACCTGGCTATCGAGGAGAATGTGAA
Source organism: Bacteroidales bacterium (assembly GCA_014860625.1). GTDB lineage: Bacteria > Bacteroidota > Bacteroidia > Bacteroidales > FEN-979 > QYOJ01. The sequence goes on from JACZJJ010000149.1 coordinate 1,988, forward strand.
CCCCGATGACCCACATGTGAAAAATATCCGGAAATTCCACGAGATCTTCCTGGATATGGTTAGACGGTATGGCCGCAACTATGAACTTCGCATGATGGCAGAATTCAACATCCGGACCCGGAACCTTTTCAAGGACATGCATCTGGCTCCAAAAGCCCTGCTAAAAGGAAAGATTCCTATCGGGCATGAAAAGGTAAAAAGTGCAAAAGCTATCCAGCGCATGTTTAAACTGGCCGAAAAACTGGAAAATACCAAATAATCCAAATCATGACAAAACTGACCTATTTCCCGGGTTGTTCCGCACATGGGACCAGCGAAGAGTTCGACAGCACCCTGAAGCTTGTGATGAAGTCGCTGGATGTGGAGATGGAGGAGTTGCCCGACTGGAACTGCTGCGGAGCCACATCGGCCCATGTTATGACTGAGAACCTGGCCCTGGCTCTCCCGCTCAGGAACCTGGTGCTGGCAGAGAAGCTCGATAATAAAACCATGGGCATCGCATGTGCATCCTGCTACTCCCGGATGAAAAGCACCAAGGTGGAGATGGATAATCATCCCGAGCTGGCTAAAAAGATTAATTCCACCATCGTGGAAGAGGGCGAATACAAAGGAGATGTCGATGTAAAATCGATGCTTCAGTTTTTCTATGAAGATATCGGAACGGAGACCATTGCCGGTAAAGTCACTTATCCATTAAAAGGGCTGAAGATAGCCTGTTATTACGGGTGCCTTCTCACCCGGCCAAAAAACATTACGCAATTTGATTCACCCGAGTATCCCATGTCGATGGACAACATCGTTGAAGCGCTGGGAGCCACCGCGACTCCGTTTGATTTTAAAACCGAATGTTGCGGGGCCTCTTTCTCCATCAGCGATACGGAAATTGTTCTAAGCCTGAGTGGTACGATCCTCGAGATGGCCAAAGAGAGTGGCGCACATTTAATTGCCGTCGCCTGTCCGCTGTGTCAGTCGAATCTTGACATGCGCCAGCCGGATATTGCAAAGAAAAGGGGGAAGAAATTTGATCTCCCGGTGCTTTACATTACGCAACTGATGGCACTTGCATTCGGATACCCCCTCAAGGACCTGAAGCCCTCCAAACACATCATTCCTATTGAACAGGCACTCTCTCATATCGGGGAGGAGATTGCTACTCCGGAAGTAAAGAAAAAACCCAAAAAAGCTGTTGAAGCAGAAAGTGAGGTAGAATAATGGCTCGCGTAGGTGTTTTTGTTTGTTTTTGTGGCGCGAACATCGCCGATTTTGTGGATGTTCCGGCTGTAGTTGAAGAGGCAAAAAAGATCAAAGAGGTCAAGTATGCCATCGACTACAAATACATGTGTTCCGACCCCGGACAGGGGATGATCCGTGATGCCATTGTGGCACACAGGCTCACCTCTATTGTTGTAGCAGCATGCTCACCCCGGATGCACGAGAAGACGTTTAGAAAGGCACTCTCCGATGCCGGGATGAATCCCTACCTGCTTGAGGTGGCAAATATCCGGGAGCACTCCTCCTGGGTACACCAGAAGGATAAAAAAGCTGCAACAGAGAAGTCCAGCGATCTCATCCGGATGGCGGTGGCCAAATCGATAGCCAATGAACAGCTGCATGAGATCTCGGTACCTGTCACCAAACGGGCTCTTGTGATCGGAGGAGGGATTGCCGGCATCCAGGCAGCATTGGATATCGCTGATGCCAGAATCCCTGTGGTACTGGTGGAAAAAAGTCCCTCCATCGGGGGTAAGATGGCACAGCTGGATGAGACCTTCCCAACCCTCGACTGCTCCCAATGTATTCTGACACCAAAGATGGTGGATGTCGCCAGTCATCCTTATATTGAGCTTCTACCATACTCCGAAGTACTGGAACTGGATGGCTATGTGGGTAACTATAAGGTAAAGATCAAGCGCAAGGCTTCCTACGTCAATTTCGATACATGTACCGGCTGTGGCGCATGCTGGCAAAAGTGCCCCGTAAAGGTTCCCAACGAATTCAACATGGGCATCGACAAACGGAAAGCGATCTACAGCCCTTTCCCGCAGGCTGTTCCCAATAAACCTGTCATTGATGCTGAGCATTGCACGATGCTGTTGAAAGGAAAATGCGGCATCTGTGCCAAAGTGTGTGAAAAGGGATCGATCGACTACGCCATGCAGGATGAGATCATTGAACGAGAAATCGGTGCTGTGGTGGTCGCGACAGGGTATGACCTCTGGGATCCCAAACCTTATGAAGAGTACGGTGTTGGCAGGTATAAAGATATCATCACTTCCCTGGAATTTGAGCGGATGGTTTCGGCCAGTGGACCTACAGGTGGCGTTCCGCTGAGACCATCCGACGGGAAAATCCCCAAATCGGTCGTCTTTATCAAATGTGTCGGTTCAAGGGATGAAGCAAAAGGGATTGAATACTGCTCCAAGATCTGCTGCATGTACACTGCTAAACATGCCATCCTGCTGCACCACAAGGTTCACGATTCACATGCTTATATCTTCTACATGGATATCCGGGCTGCCGGAAAGGGATATGAAGAGTTTGTCAAACGTGCCCAGGTGGAAACCGGAGCTACATACCTTCGAGGTAGGGTATCAAAGATTTACCAGAAGGGCGAAAAACTGATGGTAAGGGGAGAGGATGCACAGATCGGCCAGGTGGTGGAGGTAGAAGCCGACCTTGTTGTACTTGCCACTGCCGTCTATCCCTACAAGGATAACCCGGAACTGGCCAGGTTGTTGGGGATCTCTTACGACAAATACGGGTTCCTCTCGGAAGCCCATCCGAAACTACGTCCTGTTGAGACAGCCAAAGCAGGAATTTTCCTGGCTGGATGCACACAGGCTCCGAAAGATATCCCCGAAACCGTTGCACAGGCCTCGGCTACTGCCGCTAAGGTGTGCGGACTCTTTTCCGGAGATACCATCTTAAAGGATCCGATGATCTCCAAAGTCAACACCGATTATTGTTCCGGATGCCAGAACTGTGTGACCGTTTGTCCGTACCAGGCAATCGTTACAGAGGAGATACCGCTGGGTCATGGATCAAAAGAGATCCGTACTGTTGCAAAGATCAACGAAGGCGTTTGCCAGGGTTGCGGCTCCTGTGTGGCAATCTGCCGCAGCATGGCCATCGACCTGGCCGGATTTACCGATATGCAAATCATTAACGAGATCGTATCTATCTGATGGAAACAGAAGTAAAAGAGAAAATTGTGAGCATCGAGAAACCCCACCTGGAGGCGCCTGCCGACTGGCAGCCTGTGATCATGGGGATTCTCTGCAACTGGTGTTCTTATGCCGGCTCAGACCTTACGGGCACCAGCCGGCTTCAGTATCCGCCAAACATCCGGATCATCCGCGTGCCCTGTTCCAGCCGCGTAGATCCCTGGTTTATCATCAAGTCGCTGCAAGCCTCGGCCGATGGCGTGCTGATTTCGGGATGCCATCCGGGTGACTGCCACTATATCTCCGGGAATTACTACGCCCGAAGGAGATTTCTGGTGACCAAAAAACTGTTGAACTTCGTGGGATTTCATGAAAATCGCGTCCAGTTTTCGTGGGTGTCTGCAGCAGAAGGACCAAAGTTCGCCAAGGTGGTTTCAAAAGTTACGGAGGATATCAAAAAGCTGGGACCTCTGCATCTGTATAAAAAGGAAAATATTTAGGATCTATGGATTATACAAAGCAAATCCAGGACATTGCGGGAAGGTTATTCTCTGAAAATAAGATCGATGTATTCATCGGTTACCGCAATACAGGCTTTGATGAAAATCAAGTGCCGGTACTGATCAACCAATACAAAGATGTGGATCAGCTACTGTTCACCGATAAATCGGTCTTCAACCTCGCCAATTACCTGAAGTATGAACATACCAGAAATAAACGGGTAGGATTGGTGGTCAAAGGCTGTGATAGCCGGGCCCTGAACCTGATGCTCACGGAAAAACAGGTGAAACGCGAAAACCTTTATGTAGTAGGCATTGCCTGTAAAGGTGTGGTTGATGAGACGGGAGAGATGGCACAGAACTGTATTGAATGTGTGATGCCGGATGCCGTGATCTTTGACGAGATGCTTGGCACACCGTCAGGGCGACGCGAATACCAGGAGAATGCCGATGTTCGCGAACTTGACGGTAAGACCCTGACTGAAAGGCAGGAATATTTCGAAGAGGTGTTTGAGAGCTGCATCCGCTGCAATGCTTGCCGGCATTCTTGCCCGTTGTGCTACTGCGCCAAGTGCTGCATCGACCAGGAGACGGCCACCCTCTTTCAGGGAGCCAACACAACCTCAAGCGCCTTTCACGCATTGATGACATGGTCGTTGCATCTGGCCGGGCGCTGTGTGGATTGCCGCAACTGCGAAAAAGCTTGTCCGAGCCACCTTCCATTGCATCTCTTGCACAAACAGAATGAAAAAGTGATCTATGGGAACTTCCAGGAGCACCTGGCCGGAATGATCGAAGAGGACCGGGGAGCTTTTTATAAATACAGCCTGAGTGACCCCGACGATTTTATCATGTAACCTTTCTGAACGATGAACCTGACAACATACAGTACAGATCCTGCCGGACTTCAGTCCTTTTATGAAGCGATCATCAGCGCTCATGACACCTATGCCCCGGTAGAGAAATTTGGCAAATACGACTTCATCAAGGTTGACGCCCTCTCCTCCTGCAACCCTGATTCTCCGATTCCCAAAACGATGAGTGTGAAGCCGCTCTTCTTCCCCAAATCGGCCAGGGTGATGAAATACAAGGCTACCAGTGAAGGGACAGAGCTGTCCGATACGGAAGGTGATCCCCTGGCCGGAAAGAGGGTTGTGCTGGGAGTAAAACACTGCGATGCCCGTGGCCTCCAGGTCCTGGATGCCGTTTACAAATGGGACTATGTGGATACCGACTACGAGAAACGAAGGGAGAACACCATTCTGATCTCAACGCGCTGCAATGAAGCTTCTACCCATTGTTTCTGCACTTCTCTCGATTATGATGTGGAAAAGCTGGATGCTTTTGACGTGGCTGTAATCAATGGATTGGACGGGAAGATATACCTTCAGGCCAGAACTGAAAAGGGGGAATTCTTCCTGAAAGAGAATGCAAATGGGTTAACCGTCGCCAATGGGTCGGCCCAGGAGGAGATGAAGCAGCAATTTGAAAAATTTGCCGGCTCCTTCCGTCTGAAAATGGACTATTCGGAGATCAACGAAAAGATGAAGGGCCGGTTTGACTCTGCAGTTTTTGAAGATATTCCTGCCAACTGTGTCAGCTGCAACACCTGTGCGTTTGTTTGTCCGACCTGTCACTGTTTTAAGATTTCAGACGAGAAACTCAAGGATGAAGGGGTGAGGTATAAGAGTTACGACTCGTGTAACAATGTCTATTTCACTCTGATGGCAGGAGGCCATAACCCCAGACCCGTTAAATACCGTCGCTGGCGCCAGCGGGCCATGCACAAGTTTGTCTATTACAAGGAACGGTTCGACATGAACCTCTGCGTCGGATGTGGAAAGTGCACCATCTCCTGCCCGGTAAACATTAGCATTTTTGAGGTAGTCAACCGCGTGGCTTCTTCAATGCAGGAATGAAAACAATGCAGGAATGCAGAATTCTATGAATAATAATATTCACGATATTCACGATACTCACGATACTCACGATATTCACGATTTCACGATACTCTTATGGAACAACTTTTAGTCCCCATGATCTGTAAGGTCGAGAAAATCATCCAGGAGACCCCGGATGTAAGGACCTACCGGCTAAAATTTAAAGATGATTCCCTCACCGATAAATTTGACTGGATGCCCGGGCAATTTGTTGAGTTTTCCCTTCTTGGCAGCGGGGAATGCACCTTCTGCATCGCTTCATCAGCCACGCGCAAGGGAACATTCGATTGCTCTATCAAGCGGGCTGGGATTGTAACTGCCGATATTCACCGTGACCTGGAGGAAGGGGATGAAGTAGGAATCCGTGGACCCTATGGCAATTGGTTTCCTGTGGAAGAGCTGAAAGGGAAGAATCTTCTTTTTGTCGGAGGCGGTATCGGACTGGCTCCATTAAGATCGCTTATCCAGTATGCCATAGATAACCGAGCCGATTTTGCTGATTTTACCATTCTCTATGGCGCACGTACATCAGCCGATATCTGTTACAAGGAGGAGGTTGAAGAGTGGAAAAACAACAAATCACTCAAGGTTGTTCTTACAATTGACAAACCGGAAGATACGTGGAAGGAACATGTGGGCGTTGTACCGAAAATTCTGGAAGAGGTGGTGAAACCGGTTATTGAGAATACGAAAGTCATCACTTGTGGTCCGCCAATCATGATCAAATATACGCTGATGTCGCTCGACAAACTCGGATTTAATCCTACCGATGTGATCACCACGTTGGAAATGAAGATGCAATGCGGATTGGGAAAATGCGGACGATGCAATATTGGAAGCACCTATGTATGCAAAGACGGTCCGGTATTCACTTATGAGGAGTTGAGTAAATTACCGGACGAATTTTAGTATATTTGTCTGAGAAATACCTTTTCACCATGGATAAGGAAACAAAAGGCAACTGGATTGCTATGATACCTGTGATAGCCATTGTAGTCTTTTTTTGTCTCTATGTGCTTTCAATGGTCATAGGTTAGTTCCTCTATGATAAAATATTCCCTGAAACACCGCGAACTCCTAAGTTCAACACCCAGGTTCGATGTTATTCACGATAATGTGGAGATGGGTCAGATTGGCCCCCGGGACTTTTATTATCTTAAGAAACCCAGTTCGGTATGCGTAATCCCCTATACCAGGAATTCCATCTGGTTGATTTCGCTCAACAGATATCTTACAGGTGCTTTGGCATACGAGCTCCCAGGAGGAAGGATCGATACAGCGGAAGAGCCTCTTGCAGCTGCCATGCGGGAACTGCTGGAGGAAACAGGATTGGTATCAGACAGGTGGCACCTTTTGAAAGAGGTGTTTCCGGCTCCAAGTCTCACAGATGAGAAGGTCTATATATTCGCTGCTGAAATTTCAAATGAGACTCCGGTTCATGAAGTTGACAGGAATGAGGGAATTCTGGATTTTCATTTTGTAGGGATGGAAAAAGTTGTCCCGATGATAACCTCCAGCCAGATTAACTGTTCGATCGATGGCTTTGCGCTCTTCTTTTTCCTGGAGTGGATTAAATCTCTTCCCTGACGAGGTGTTCAATTTTCCCTGCAAAACTTTTATCAATCGGAAACACGGTGATCTCAAAAGAGTAAATCTCTTCCGTCTGTGCCAGCAGGTTGATGACCGGCATCCGGTTTACCGATACCCAGGGTGTAGAGAGGATGATTGATTTAATCTGTTGTACGACAGCATTGAGTTCATCAATTATTGGGCAATCCAGCGTAAATGTGTGCCCTTTGCTTTGGCCTGTTCTCTCGCTTTTGATATTAACTGCATCCACAACTTTTGCATACGGGATAAAAACAGTCTGGTTGTCTTGTGTCTCAAGTTCGAGCGACATGTTTCCGAAATTTTTAATGGTTCCTTTGATCTCATTGAAATGGAGATAATCACCGGTTTTCAGCCTGGTAGAACTCCTGAAAATGACTCCTGCAATGATATCTTTCACCCAAAAACGCGAGATCCAGAAGAGCAGCATCAGTAAAACGGCCAGTACAACGAATACAAATATCTCATCGGCTTCATAGAAGAGAAATACATACCATGAGAGGTAGATCATCCAGAAAATCAGTTCAGCCAATGGAAATATTTTCATGAAATAATTCCTGGGTTTCTCTTTAAAGAGGAGAACAGCTAACAGGTGTCTGAGCAGGCGTATCACAATGAAACTAACCATCCCCCATCCAACAAAATGCAGGAAGATATGAGCAGGATCAGGACCGGTAATTTCCATAGAAGTCTCTCTTTATATGAATAACTACTGAATAATATTCTTCAGGTTGATATAGAGGTATCTGCCAAGTTCATAAATATGGCCAGCCCGCTCGTTGATCAATCCTGTCCGTTTCAGGAAGAGGAGTTGCTTCTCCACAGTCTCAATCGGATCCAGGGTTAACCGCTGAAGTTTGGACAGATCGAGTCGTTTATGCAAAAGAAACTGAACAAGATAAAGTCTGACGTTCGGGCTTAACCGATCAAGAATAGCACTGCCCGGTGTTTGTGGTTGTCTGATATACAAGGTGTCATCCTTGAAATCGGTGATGTTTGATACCCACGCCAGCAGGGCAGCACCAATGTTTCCACGGGTGTAGCTGAAATATTTGGCGAATAGTTTGGCCTGGGCAGTCCTTGTCAGTCGTATATTCCCTTTATCCGATCTTCGTATCTCGAGACCACTCGACAGATGTCGGAACATGATCACCTCCTGGATGGCCAACGTGTTGAAAGGCTTCAGGTCGACCACCGAAAGCATGCAGGATTCTATGTCGGAGACCTGGTTAATTACGCGGTAACTGGCTTCAGAAACCGTCAGGATAAACATGCATTTATGCCCGTGATTTCTGATCAGTTCTGCAATTGTTTCCACTACTGCATTCCCTGCCCGTGATTTCTCCCACCAAAGTTCAAGATCATCAATTACAATCAGAGAATCTTCTTCCAGTGCGTTAAAAATCTGGTCGGCATTGCCGTCAATTCCTGTACTCTCCCGAAGTGCTTTCAGAAAATCGGCCGGGTTACAGGAACCAGCTGGAGGAGTTGAGATTGCATAGACTTGATGTCCTGAAAGAAGGTTTGAGGAGATATAGTTGATGAAAAAGGTCTTCCCTGAATTCCTGTCGCCACGAATCAGGATGCCGCCAGGAAATCCATTCATATACCTGGATATGGATTGCCTTACCTGAGTGATCTCTTTCTGGCGGTTTACCCAGAACTCAAATTTAAAGTTGTATTTCTGGAGAAAAAGTTGCCGGTAATAAAAGGGCAGCTTGTTCAATAATTCCTCCTGAGGGGTAACCCGTTCGTGCAATGTTAGCAATGAATCCACTACTGACCTCTGGTTCCCGTCTCCTGAACTGATCTTTTTAGCCAGAAGGAGGGCATCGCTTTGCCTGTACCAGATCGCTGCACTTAACCGGTATAGTCTCTGTCGGGCTGATCTCAGCGTGTTTTTCAGGAGATTGAATCTGTGCCGGGCATCACGCTTTTTAATGTACTGTTTGTATGTGTCAGGGGTATTGAGAAGACGTGTAACTGTGAGTTCGCCTACGGTAGAGATAATGTTCTGCTCCATTTCATCATGAAGATGGAGGAGTATATGCCGGATATTTTCCAACTCCTCTTCAACCACAGTCAGTTGTTCATTGACAAAGTCAGGGAATCTCTCCCCACCTCCCGGAAATCTTCCTGCAGCATCATCTTCCCGGAGAACCATCTCAAGCGTACTTTTTACCTCAGCGTTCATGTTGCCGATGCTAACCAACCGGAGCGAGTTTTTTATCTTTCCGGCAGCTGTATACATTGACTTGGGAAATGTTCCTCTCATTTTATGCAACGCTTCAAAGAGGTGGCGCTGAACATGATAATCCACCAGCTGGTAGGTTGGAATTGTCAGAGGTTTCAGATTTTCACCAATGAGTTCAGCGGGTTCTAGTATACTTGCCGGGACAAGCAGCTCTGTTGATTCAGGCAGTTTATTTATCATGGCTTTTACGCCAATCAATGATTTTTCAATGATCTTGTCGAGAGCCAATTGAAACACTGTCCTGTCATCCCACTGAAGCTCTGATTCGTCCAGGTTAAACTGTTTTGTTGCATCATGTTGGAGATCCTCCCTGAATTGTTTTAACCTTGTTTTCAAACTTTCGGCGTGAAGAAGAACCTCTGAATTGGTCAACTGTCTGATCTCATCCTGGAAGCGATCCACGATTTTCTGGAGGCGGAATGCCAACAGTCTGAGCCTGATGTCAAGCTTAATTCCGTTGTAAAGAAGGACCCGGTTTCCTGCCCAAAAAACCGGTCCCATACTAAGCTTCCGAAGAAGTTGTTTGAGTGCGGCCTGATTCTCTTTCGGTACATTTTGGTTGGGTGCTCCCGAATCAATGAGGTTACTGATGTCTACGAAGATCAACGATACCTGCTCAACCAATCTCTCAGATAACACATAGTTGGATCCCTCACTTAGTGCTTTCAGCGTTTGGATGGCCCCTAAAACCTCTTTTTTAGCATCATCCAATCGGGCAGCAGGTGATGTGTCGTGTTGCAGGAGGTCAAAATAGGATTGGATTGCCTGAAGAAGGCTTCGAAACTGAGAGATGGTATCCAGATTAGTTTGACTGAGTCGAATCAACGAGTCGTTGAGATGCATGGTAAATCCTTCCGGTAGCACCTTCCTGATCATCCGCTGAAGCCTGACGGTATATGTAATTCCCTGGTTGATTCTCTTCTCAGAATGAATGAAACGAATAGATCTCTTGAAATTTCGGGCGGAAAGGGTCTCAGAATTGCGAATTTCAAAATGTCGGGAGAATAGCTTTATTCTGAAGGTAGCGGGGCTGTCATCTACGATCTTTTGGATGCCTGATACCAGAAACTGAATTCCTTTGCTCAGCCCTTCCTGCTGCTTTTTTAGGATTGTTTGCTGGAGCTCTTCGATAATTTTTTCAGAAAGAACCAGCTGATTCGTTTTGATGTAGGCCAGTTGTCGGGCTTGCTTGCCAACCGGTAAATTGCGGAAGGAGGTGGATTCGATCTGTTTGATGGATTCCAGAATATTTTTTTCCAGGGCAAGAACCTTATTTGTGTTGTACCTGAAAGCTGGCTGAACGAAATCCTTGTAGAATGTTGAGATAAGATTCACACAGGCTGTATGGAGTTTTTTCAGCTCTTCCGGGACTCCTTCAGGCAGGAGGTTTTCCGGTGATCCTTTTAACTTCTCAGGAGATGTTTGTTGAACGGGGTAGTCGGGAATATAGGTATGCAGATGTTTGTCAGTTTCCAGGCTAAGTTGTTTAAATGTGGAGGATGCCTTGATTAATAATACCGTTCCAATCTCTTGCAGCAGGATGCTGGTTGTCTCAACATATTCTGATTCCCTCCCTTTTTCCAATTCAGGGATGCCGGTAATGACAAGATCTGTCAAGCGTGATTCGACCTGTACAATTTCATAAAAAGGCAACTGTTTGATATGGTTGTCGATCACCTTGACGGTTGCATTTATCCGAAGGGTTTCCAGCAACTGTTTTGCTTCGAGATGGATATGATCCTGCTGTTCTTTCAGGGAATTTACGATCATCAGGCGGATGGTAGCCTCAGACCATTGATCTGACAACAGAAGGAGTTTGGAAAGCGCCAATGCAAGGTTCCCCTGGTTGCTTATATCTTTCCACCAGATGTCGATGGTCTTGTATGTCCCAAAGCCGGTCCGTTTGTCCCAATCCAGCAGCAGTACATTCAAGTCAAGTTCGTAAAGGGTCTTCAGCATCTCCGCAAAACGCTCCGGTTGCCTCGTCTCCCGGGCCCAGCCCATCATCACAGTGTTTGGCTCAAACCCTGAAAATCCGTATACCCCCGCAATGGATTCGATACCGTCGTAGAGGTCCTTAACAGTTTTCCGTTGGGTGAACATGCCCGGGACCTGTGCATCGGCTAATAGGTCTTCATCAGTTCGGGTGACAAGTATCCGGGCATCTTTATTCTCTTTCAAGTCGAAATTTGACAATACACCATGCCTTCCAACCAGAGACTTGCCAAACTCAATCAGATGGGGTCGTTTCTCGGTACCCCCGCTGAAAAGAATGATATTGGGCTGCCAGTTCCGCTGCTCCATCGGACCCTTTTGCATTCTGTGCAGTGCAGTCCGTATCAAAGAGGAGTAAACGCTTTGCCATACATCATCCGTATTGGTGTTGCGCTGCTTCCGTTTCAGGTAGTAGTAGAGAAGCCCCATGATGATGAAAGCGGCGAACATAGACACCATATCCAGCTTAAACATCACACCGAATGCCGCAATGAAGCCAACCAGCCCCACATACCGGCTTACCCGAAAAGAGGGACGAAAATCAGTGCTGGCCCAATTTTCCAGAAAGAAAGCTATGTTGATGAAGCCATAGGAGGCAAGGTAGAACATGGTAACGATTCCGGCGATTACATCCAGTTCCCCGATCAGGATACCGGCTTCAGCAATCAGGAAGATGAGCAGAAGGGCGTTACGTGGTTCATTGGAGGCCCCATAGCCACGGGCAAAGATTTTTGGCGTGACCTTGTCGGCCGAAGTCGCCTGAAGGATCCGGGGCCCGCCCAGGATACCTCCCAGGGCAGAGGAGAGTGTGGCACCCCAGATGCCGGCGATTACAAAAGGAGCAAACCAGGCAATCTTCATCAGGAAGTTGTAGTCGGTCAGCAGCACGTCACGGTCCACATACAGGGCAAACCCGACGGCCAGCACAACATAGATGATGAAACCGGTAGCGATGGCTGCCAATGTTCCCCGGGGAATCGTTTTTTGGGGATCTTTCAGGTCGCCCGACATAGCAACTCCGGCCGTAAATCCGGTTACGGCAGGGAAAAATATGGCAAAGACAAGCTCCGGAGATACTCCGTCCCGGAAATATGAGATAGACACTGTCGTTGCTGTAAACCCGTCATTGACAAAAAAACCGACGAAAATGGAGATCAGCGACAACCCGATAGCTACCATGATATAGAACTGGGTTTTAATTGCCACGGAGGTGCTTATGAAGGCGAGAACAACCAGAAAAATGATGGCGGCTGTACCTACAATCCTGATTCCCATCACATTCTGCTCAAGACCCGTGAAATTCCGAATGGCATCAATGGAAAGAAAACTTTCAGCAAAACCGACAAGGTAGAGCGAAATGCTGAGGGCAGTACCAATAAAAAGCGTGATCCCGATGGCTCCGCCGATCGGCAATCCCAGGCTGCGGGAGAGGATGTAGTAGATTCCTCCGGCCTTGATCTTTTTATCGGTAGCAATTGAAGAGATACTAAGACCGGTGGAGATGGAGATCACATGGGCAAGCACAATGATCACCAGGGCACTGATCAGGCCGGCCTGTCCCACAACCCAACCCAGACGCATATACATGATTACACCCAGGATCGTTAGTAACGAAGGGGTGAATACACCAGCAAAGGCGCCGAATTTTTTGGCTTTTTCCATGAAATAGAATCAGATTATATAAGAATCCGAGAGATAAAGGTACGGAAATATTATTAACCCCTAAGTCCCCTTTAGGGGATTTAGGGGTAAGAAAGGGGATTTAGGGGTAGAGTCATTTATTCTTCCAGGCCTCCACATACTCCGATACAATCTCCTTAATCCCTTTGGCGATTTCGGTGTAGGAGTTCTCATCAAGGTTGGCGAGTGAGACGCGGATCGACCATTCGGGACCGTCGAAACCGCCACCATTCAGCAGTACGATAGATTCGAGTTCGGCGAGGCGGAAAACGACATCCACCGGTTCGAAATTCTTCTTCAGAAAAGCGGCAAACTCTTTGCCGTGATTCTTCTCTGCCCATAACATGATATCCAGTTCGGCATAGTATCCGGCCCGGTTGGGATTGGGGTTCAGTTTAAATCCCATCCCTTCGAAGAGCAAGGTCAGCCGGTTGTGGATGATGTCGCAAGTGAGCTGTTTGTATGCGTTTTCCTTGTCGAAAAGGGCAAAGGAGGCGAACAGCATCATCTGGATCTGCTGTGGCAGCGAGAGACCTGCCGTGTGGTTGAGCGCCACCATCCGGCTGTCGGCTACCATCCGGTCAATGAACTTCAGCTTGTCAGGATGCAGGTGGATGGAGTGATACCGCTTGAAGAGAGCTTTCTTTTTAACTTCGGGGAGCTCTTTGATCATCCTGTCATAGATATTATTTTCATGGAGGGCAATCACACCCAGCCGCCATCCGGTACATCCGAAATACTTGGAAAAGGAGTAGACCCCCAGCGTGTTGTGAGGGATTTCAGCCATCAGGGAGCGGAACCCTTTTACGAAGGTACCATATACGTCATCTGTGATGAACATCAGGTTGGGATGATCCTTTTTGATGATGTCGATGATCTTTTTCCGTTCGCGGGGGCTGAGGGCAACAGAGGGAGGGTTGCTTGGGTTGACAAGGTATGCAATTTTAATCTCCGGATCTTTCAGCTTATCCAGCTCTTCATCAGGATACTCCCAGTTGTGCATCCCTTCGACATTTTTCCCGGTGGCGTTGATATGGATCACCTTGAAGTTGAACCGGTCGAGCTCGGGAATCTCAATGTAGGGAGTGAATATTGGAACGAACAGAGCGACTTTATCACCCCGTTTGATCAGGAAGTTTTGCATCAGGGAGTCGAAGATGTAACACATAGCTGCCGTTCCCCCTTCCGTGGCAAAGAGGTCGTATTTCCCTTTTGGAGGACGGTTGTCGCACATCTCCTGCGTCAGGTAATCCTGAACAATGGCTTCAGGGAACTTTAGCATACGGTCGGGAACAGGATACTGGTCCCCGATAACCCCTTCGGCGAGTTCATGAACGAAAGCATCGGGATTGAACTGGTGGGTTTTCAAACCATAGCTGTAAAGCTCTTTAAGAAGGTTTATGCCGGGTTTTTCTTTATTTTTCCTGAGGAAAACATGAAACCGTTTAGCAATCCCCTCCTGCCTGGGAATACCGGCAAGTCCCTGTTTGTAGTTCATCGCATGCCGGCACTCCTCCATCCCGAATTGCCCAAGTGTAAACAGAGCCTCCCTGGGTGTGGTTGCGATCCAGTTGGGGTTTCCTCTACCGGCATTCAATGTGGCATGTGTGGTTTTGTTGGTATGATGACTTGCCAGATTGATGAGGGTGTTTTTGATTTCGAACGGACTCATCTGTTCGAGCTTCTTTTCAGCAGAACGGCTTGTTTTGATTGCTGGAATTTTTTTTGCCATGATATAGGTCTTTTAATTCATTAGGAAAACAATGATGATCCCGCAGACAATCAGCAGGGTATTGCCAACGGCATAGGTGACAGTATATCCCAGCGTTGGAAGAGGACTCTCCAGGGAGTCCTGCACGGCGGGCAGGGCAGCCGTGGTGGTTCGTGCGCCGCAGCAGCAGCCGAGACCGATGGCCACATCAAATCTGAAGACATAGCGTGCCAGGATGATCCCGATAAGCAGTGGGATGAGAGAGGCTAACGCACCGATAACAAAAAGCATGGCTCCAACCTGTTTCAGACCCTCCACGAAGCTGGGTCCTGCCGTGATGCCAACCACGGCGATGAAAGCCGTTAATCCAAGGTTCGTCATGATCCAGAGTGCCGGCTGAGGAATCTGGGCAACGGTGGGATGCTTGGACCGGAGCCATCCGAAGAAAAGACCTGCGATCAGTGCTCCTCCGCTGGTACTGAGGCTAAGGCTCACCTTGCCGATATGAAATGCCATTACTCCGATCAACCCACCGAGAAGGATGCCAAGGCCAACGGAGATGAGATCGGTTGTGTTGGTCATGACATCGGGAATTCCAAGGAGCTTTACGGCAGCCTGCACATCTTTCTGAGGACCAATGATGGTGAGCATATCCCCTTTATGCAATACGGTTTCCGGCATCAAAGGGATTTCGGTTCCAACCCGTGTTATCTTTTGAAGTGAAACACGGAGGTCATAACGCTGGTGGCTTAATTCACGAACCGTGAGACCATTGATATCTTTGGTTGTAAGCAGGACTTTTACCGATTCTACGTCATACTTCAGCAAAAGAGGATCAAAGATCTCTTGCCCTATGACTTTCTCTTCCGTGATAATATTGGCTCCTTTTCCCTGAAGGACTACGTCGTCGTGGGCTTGAAACGTATAGTCGGGGGTGGGATCCAGGATTACCTTTGTCCCTTTGCTTCTGACCTTTTCGATATATATCCGATATCCGTCATCAACAAATTTCTGTTGCATCTCCTGAACTGTCTTCCCAACAAAAACAGAGTTGGTACTGATGTTAAAAGCTCTGAAAACCACCCCTGTAAAGGTGGAGATCAGGCTGGGATCGTCCGATCCCACTCCCATTTTGGCTGCCAGGTCAATACACTGCTGCCGTGCTTTCTTCAGACCACCCCAGAAGAGGGGACCAACCTGGGCAAGGAAAAAGGCAGAACCGATAGTCCCGAAGAGGTAGGTAACGGCATAGCAGACCGGGATCGCGTTGATCATGCTCTGTTTGAGTGCCGGATCAACATTCAGCGAGTTGATGGTATCCCCTCCCACACCAATAACAGCTGATATGGTTTGGGCGCCGGCAAACAGACCGGCAGTTTGCCCGGCATTGTATCCCATCATTTTTGCAAGTAACCAGGTAGATATCAGGGCAACACCGGAGATGATGACAGTAAATAGCAGCTGTGGCAGACCTGTTTTCTTCATGCTGTTGAAGAACTGGGGACCAACGCTGTACCCCACCGAAAAAAGAAAAATGAGGAAGAAGATCTGCTTCACGTCGTTGGAGATATCAATCTTCATCTGACCCACAAGGACCCCTACCAGAAGAACACTGGTAACACTACCAAGGGAGAAGGTTTTGTATTTGAAACGACCGATAAAAAATCCGGCTGCAATGGTCAGAAATAACGCGAGTTCGGGATGTTCTCTGAATGTAGTAAGGAACCAGTTCATAGTGATGATATTAATTTGACATCCGAATGTAAAGAAAATATTCAATTTACATGAAACCCTAATCCCTGACCCCTAATCGCTAATCACTGGTTACATGAAGGTCTGGATCTCAGCGGCGTGTTCCTTCTCCTCCTCAATGATCTGACGGATGAGTTGTTTGGCATTGGTTCCGGTACGTTTCTCCATTTCTGTATAGAACTCAACGCTGTCGTTTTCAAATTTGAATGCGATCGCAAGTGCCTCTTGCGGTGTGTGAACAGTTTTGGCAAGCTCTGCTCCGGCTCCGGCTTTTCCAAAAACATGCTGGTCGGCAAGGTTGCTGATATAGTCAGAGGCTTCATCTGCATTGAACTCAAACGTTTCGGCCTCAAACTGCTCTTCGAGTTTCTGGAAGACGGCAATATGCAGCAACTCTTTTTCAGCCAGGTCGAGCAATAACCCTTTGATGTCGTTATCGCCTTTAATGGCTTCAGCGGCTGCAGTGTAAAACTCATTGCCGTTCTCTTCAATTCTGACGGCGATTTCAATGATCTCTTTTCCTGAATAGTACATAACTGGTTTCTTTCTTACAAAGATATGAATCCTGAGCTTTTTACCAGCGGGTTGTTCAAAATTTCACATCGAAGCCAAACTGAAAATGAAAAACCACTACATTTGTAACTCTTTGAAAAGAAACCAACCGTTTAACCAAAACTTTTTTCATGAAAAAACTCTTCTTAACCTTTGCACTTTCTCTGAGCGTCATCTTCCTGATGGCCCAGGCAGTACAGCGCTCCTATGTTGTTCTTGAGATTGGAACCGGTACCTGGTGTACCTATTGCCCCGGCGCTGCCAATGGCGCTCATGACTTACTTGCCAGTGGAGCACAGGTGGCTGTAATTGAGAACCACAACGGCGACCCTTTTGCCAATACACCGTCCAATGCCCGCAATTCTTACTATGGCATCACGGGATACCCAACAGCATTTTTTGACGGTACGGGAAGTCTTGTTGGAGGTGCTGCCTGCCCCAACGGCAACAATTTCAGCAGTTATCAATCTCTGTACAACACAGCCTATGCGGTTCAGTCTCCGCTAACAATAAACATTTCCGGTACAAATACAGGAAATACCTACAACATCACAATAGCGATTCAGAAGTTAGCTACCATTACAGCCAGCGACCTGAAGGTTCACCTGGTCCTAACCGAGAGCAACATCGCCACAGCGCCATGGCCTGGCAGTGGTGGTTGCATGAACGATGTAAATCATGTTACAAGGCTCATGGCACCCAACGAAAATGGAACCCCTCTCAGCTTTACATCAGGCGACTTCCAGGTAGTAAACCTCTCCTTCACCAAGGATCCCTCCTGGGTTGACGCCGAATGTGAAGTGGTTGCCTTTGTCCAGTCGAACGGAGCCAAAACGATCTACAATGCGATGAAGAAACCCTTGTTGGGCCTTGCACCTCCTCTCACTGTTGACTTTACCGGAACGCCAACCTCAGGTTGCTCTCCTTTAAATACTAACTTCACGGGAACGGCTCCCGGCGCCAACACCTGGCAGTGGAGTTTTCCGGGAGGGAATCCTTCAACCTCAAACTTGCAGAACCCCACAGTTACTTACTCAACTGCAGGAACCTACGATGTTTCCCTCACAGCATGGAATACGTCAACAGGAAGTACGGGTTCGAAGGTAAAGAGTGCTTACATCAGCGTAACCTCTTCACCTGGTACTCCCGGGATGCCACAGGGCTCTGCCGGGATGTGTGCCAATCCACCCAACGAGAATTATACTACCTCCGGCGCTACAGGAGCTTCCAGCTATACGTGGGAGCTCACTCCCGCTGCGGCAGGCGTGATCACACCCTCCGGAACCTCCTGCACAGTGAACTTTGACGATCTGTGGACAGGAACAGCCCAGCTGAGGGTAAAAGCTGCCAACAGCTGCGGAGACGGTCCCTGGTCGCCGGCACTTTCCATCACGGTAAGTGAACAGCCATCCACTCCGGGCACACCATCCGGACCGGATTTTCTTTGCATGAATGCTCCCAACACCGACTATACGGCATCCGGAGGAATACCCTCCACCTCCTATAACTGGGAGTTGCTCCCTTATGATGCCGGAGCTCTCTACCCCAGCGGCTCAACCTGCACAGTAGACTGGGTTGACACGTTCATGGGCAATGCCACCCTGCGTGTGAAAGCGATGAACGGCAGTTGTGAAAGCGGTTGGTCAGGCTACCTTGACATCACCATCAGCGGAGGCCCGACAGCTTACACCGTAACCGGAGGCGGCGCTTACTGCGGACAGGGAGGAACGGGAAGCCCGGTTGGTCTTGAAGATTCGGAAACAGGCGTAAACTATACACTTTATCTTGACGGAAGTGCCACAACCAATGTCGTTGCTGGCACAGGATCAGCCATTTCATTCGGCGACCAGCTGGGTGCCGGAGATTACACGGTGGTTGGCGCCAATGCTTCTGCCGGCTGTGACAATACCATGAATGGAATTGCCACGGTGTCCATCGATCCCGAACCGCCATATGAGCCAGGTGAACCACAAGGACCTGCACAGGTGTACACCGGCTCAACCCCAACTTCGGACTATATTACTTCCGGCGGGCAATATGCTACCTCCTATTCATGGGAACTGACACCAGCTGCTGCCGGAACCGTTGACGGGAACACAACTACCGGTACTGTAACCTGGGATCAGAGCTACAGCGGTCCGGCCGAGATCAAAGTTCAAGGCGTGAACGCCTGCGGCGGCGGGTCCTATTCGATCTCATTTGAAGTAACCGTGGATATTGGAGTAGGAATCCCGGTACTCTCCGGAAGCTCCATGATTCGACTCTATCCGAACCCGGCTAAAAATTCGGTGACACTGATCTCTGAGCAAAGCGGAAAAGCGGAAATTTCTTTCTTCAACACTTTTGGAAAGAGTGTTTTGTACATCAGCAATATTGAGCTCTCAGAGACCTCACAAATAGACATTTCAACCCTTCCGGCAGGGATCTACCTGGTACGCGTGAAAAGCGACGGAAAGACAGAAAGTCTGAAAATGATAGTGGAATAATATACCTCACCCCTGGCCCCTCCCCAACTCGGGGAGGGGTTTTTTATATCCTTAAGAATTCTCCATGACCAACCGCGATCTCGAAAAATACTCCTCCGCTTTCACCCTCTCCGATATGGAGATCTTTATCTTTCCTGAGCTTCTCTATTCTCTTGTGATCGCCAATATTCTCTCTCCCGAGATCTGGAAGTGGCGAGAGGACAAATGGTTTCATAAGATTGAAAGCATGCTGCCGATCAAGCGGATTCAGCGGGTGAAGCAGTACATCATGGATCATTACGACTTCAACCTCGACCTGGAGACATGGGGTTTGACGGATAAAGAGACAGAGATCAGCCGGTTCAGGGAGTTCATTGACCCGGAAGTGCTGAGGCGCTCCAATGCTCTCTTCGGTTATGAGGGCGACAAATACTATTTCGATATCAATATCCGGCGTCATTTTGGCCTTGATAAATTTGATACGGATGTCATCCCATACTGGAAAACAGAGACTGTAGAGGCGATGAATGCCTTCCGGTTCAAACCCGATCATCCGGCTGGGGCAGGGGAGTGCGTATCGCTGGCAACGCTGTATGCTGCGGCACTGTTTATTGTGGCCCGGATCCCGCTGGAACAGATCTTCCTGATGGGAACCCCTTTACATTCCCAGAATTTCGTGATGTTAGAGGAGGGCGTGCTGACGAATAACCGCAGGATTGTGACCAAAACGATGTGGTACAACGGCAGTGAGCTTTCAGCCCTTGCCCGGAGAGCCCTGGAGCATGAGCAGGTAACGATTGTTGCCCATAAGTCGGGTTATATCCATTCTGCCTTTTCTAAAGCTACGATCAACGAGTCGGACTATCACCAGTTCCGGAAAGGATTAACCGCTTTCCTGAATATCAGGATCGATTTCGAGATCTTTATCAATTTTCTGCGCTACTACAGCCGTCATCAGAAAAGATTCCAACTCGCAGTCCCCTGCCGCGGAACCATTAAATACCTGGCGCTGGAAAAGGCGTTTGGATATGAACACGGGAGTAAAAACCGACTGGGCGACAAAACCGCCCGGAGGCTTCTTTGTGAGATTGGGGATGAGGATTTTTCTCCCACACCTTATGAAGGACGGGCAACCATAACCAGTAAAGATACTCTGTTTGAAAATGGCGACTATTCTGATTTTATCGGAGCCCTTCTTGAATCTTTTCCACAGCTGGACTCTGATGAAACATTGAGCAAAGACCTGAAAAAGTTTGTTCATACCGTTCCCCGGTTGCCGGAAGGGGAGAAGGAGTGGGTGGGGGCGCAGAGCACAGGGCACAGGGCACAGAGCACAGGGCGCAGGGTTGAGGAAGAGGGAAGGTTGAAAATAGTTCCTGAGATGACGAGGGAGGAGATACTGGAAGTGATATTGAGGGACGAGGGAAGAGAATCGAGGGAAGAGGGAAGAGGGAAGAGGGAAGCTCAGCGGTTCATCGATTGCCAGTCACCAGTCACCAGTCACCAGCCCTAAACCCTGAGCCCTGCGCTCTGAACTCTGAGCTGGCCTTGTACACCGGCCGCTTCATGGATTACTGTGATTGGGCCCCCTTTGTAAAGGCGGTGCTGGAGAGAAATCCGGTTTCGGTGGCTATGTTTCGTGACATGGAATTACCTGAGGTCTACAGCCGGTTACTTGAGTGGCCGGATGAATCAATTTACGAAGGGAATCGCCTGGCCCTTCCCGACGAGGTGGTTAACTTTGGTCTGGGCGACGGCATCGAAAAGGCACTTGTACTGGCCAATGTGATCCGCTCCAAGGATCGGGAATGTAAAATCGCTCTGGTGATCGACAACCAAAAGGTAGAGTTACAGGTTGAAAAAGAGCGTTATCTGTTCACCTCAGCAAAACAGTTCAGCCGGAAACTTTCGCTGTAATTCATTTTCCTAACACGATAGAAAGGTTTAAATGTGGTATATTTGACAGAACTAATTCCGTTGAATATGAAACCCTTGTTTACTTCTCTTTTGTTAGCTCTCCTGATGCCGCTTTTGGCTCAAAATTACCATCCGCTCGTGGAGACAGGAAAACTTTGGAGCACCCGCCATTACGACGGATGTAACTATTACGATCCATATTCGGAGTATGAGAAATTCTCTGGCGATACCAGTTTTTCAGGTTATTCCTGGATGAAACTATGGTCAACTAAAGATTCCAATCTGCTTCCATGGTCTCTTGTAGGATTTATGCGTGAGGATGAGGAACACCGCGTATTTTTTGCATCGGCAGGAGGTGGAGACCCTTGGATGTATTATGATTTTGGGTGTTCTGTCGGGGATACTATTTCCCCACTGTTACCGGAAATCAAATATGTTGTTGACTCTATAACTCCCTTTGAACTGATAAATGGAGAGTTTCGAAACCGGTATATGCTACGGTTCATCAATCCCTGGGGAGGGTCGGATACCTGCTATGATTACTGGATTGAAGGGATAGGTGGTAATCGAGGACTGAGATGTCCAATTTTCTGTGAAATGGTTGGCGATGATCCGATGCTGATTTGTTGGTGGGAAGGAGATACCCTGAAGTACCACAACACTTTCTTTGAAGAATGCGCCATCATAACAGGAATAGGGAATCCGGCATCGGGGATTCGGGAAGTGAGGATCTTTCCAAATCCTGCATCCAAATTCTTTACTCTTGAGTTGATGGTTCAACCTCAGGGGATATCAACCTTTTCGTTGATGGATCTATCAGGCAAGACTCTTCTTGACATGCGTATTTCTCAGGAAAAGACATTAATCCATTTGCCACATTGGGTTACTGCGGGAGTTTACCTGTTCCAGATATCCGATGATTCGGATTGGGTCTCATCAGGTAAACTTATCATTGAATAGATATATCATGAAATCACCAATCGGCTTCCATGAGATCCTCCTGATACTGATGCTGGTCATTCCTTATTCGACCAGCCTAGCCCAGGAGCCAAGTGCGGATCCACTGACGGATCTGCTTCCGGCTACTCTGACAGGCGTTATTTCAAATGGACAGAATGGCAATCCTATCATCGGGGCTAGGATCAGCATCTGGCCTTTAAATA
The DNA here is from genome assembly GCA_014860625.1 of Bacteroidales bacterium. Classification (GTDB taxonomy): domain Bacteria; phylum Bacteroidota; class Bacteroidia; order Bacteroidales; family FEN-979; genus QYOJ01. The sequence continues at coordinate 24,689 of JACZJJ010000149.1, forward strand.
CAAACAATGATAATTTGTCAGTCATTGGAGGGCAATATACGGTTGCAGCCAGCGCGAATGGATTGTATACTGTGATGGTGACAAAAGCCGGCTATCAGGGAAAAAGTATACCAAATGTTTCTCTTTTGCCAGGGAACACTACGGTGCTTAATATTTCACTGTTACCTGAACCGTATCCGGTTTCGAATCTTAACGTTTGGGAAGTACCATCACAAACTGCTGTAGATATCTATTGGGATTTACCAGTTGGAAATTATGAAATTATATACGACGACGGCATCCAGGAGGATTTTCTTCTGACACAATACCCATACACCCGGTATGCGGTGAAATTCAACCCACAGGCTTATCCTGTCACTGTGAAAGGTGGGAAGGTCAATGTAGGTGAATTATCCAATTATCCTAATGGAGTGGCCCCATCACATTATTTCCAGATTCAGGTAATGGATGCTACAGGCCCTGGAGGGATGCCGGGCAACTGTAAGGGAACCTATTGGATTGATCCTCTTCCCAGTCCGTTACCTCCCGACCTTGGATGGATCCCTTTTTCAGGTGTTGAAGCGACCTTTACGAGTGGCCCTTTTTATCTGGTTATGTATCAGGAAACCTCTCCCACGAATGCTTACGGGATTGCAATTGACAATACAGTAAACCAACTCAGAAGCTTCACATGTATTGGGTCTTCAGGTAATTTGTGGCTCCCCGTAGGTGGGAACCTGATGCTGCGCGCAGATGTTTGGGGCCGGGGAGGGCCATTACCGCCCCTCGACGGCACGATAGTACCCGAAATGACTTCAGGCTTCTCAACAACGGGATCAGAGCCGGATCTGATCTCAGGGTATCGGGTTTGGAGGCTACATCCTGGTGAGGAACTTGATCCTGCTGCATGGACGCTGGTTTGGACCACAACAAACACGAATGTGGTTGATAATGCATGGGCCACATTACCCTGTGGATTGTATCGATGGGCAGTAGAAGCAATTTATCAGAGCCCTTCAGGAGCCTATTTTTCAGATGCCGTGTTTTCGCATGCCCTCGAAAAATGCTGGACTACGCCAGTCACCGTGAACCTCCACGCCTGTTGTCCGGGAGTATCTTCGGGGAAGCCGATCCAGTTGCATCATTTGTCATACGACACCACGTTTATAGAAATAACAGACACCAACGGGACAGCTCACTTCCAGGAGGTTTGGAAAGGGCCATATCATCTTGATTTCGCGATGTTTACTTGTTCACAGTATTGTGAAACATTTACGATCACAGGAGATACAACAATTGATATTTATTTGTCATATGCTCCCGCCGACCCAACAGAATTCTCTGTGGATGACCAAAGCTTGCTTTCAACATGGAAAGCCCCATACCATCAAATCATCGACTTTACTGAAAACTGGAATTCCGGAAATTTTACGGCAAACCAGTGGACCGTTTCAGGAGGAATCAATTGGGTGATCTCAGCAGTCACGGGAAATCCACAGCCATCGGCTATGTTCTATTCCTCTCCTCATACAACAAATTATAACCAATCCCTGACCACCAAACCACTCTATCTGGGATACGCGCCAAAGACAGAGATTCAGTATGATATCTTTCTGGATAATTATGGGACCACCACGGAGAACTCTATGGCTGTTGAAGTCTGGGATGGGGCGGCATGGACTACGTTGAGATCCTATTCCAATCAAGGAGGGAACATACCTTGGACAAGTGAGTTATTAGATATTTCCTCGCTTAGTGGTCGTACAATAAAGCTCCGTTTCAGAGCAACAGGAGCCGATAGTTATGATATCAACAGCTGGAATGTCGATAATATCAAGATTACCGAGAGGGATCTTAGCACCTGTGTTTTGGGCTATAATTTGTATATCAACAATGTACTTTCTGGCATAACCCTGGATACGTTTTACCAGTTCCCTACTTCTCAGTTGCTTTACGGACAGAACTACACAGCCTGTGTGGAGGCTGTTTTCACAGGCTCCTCTTCACAACTTGTTTGCGATACATTCACCTGCAACTACCTTACGCCTCCAACGAACCTGATTGTGGAGGCACTTGAATGCAGCGCTTACCTGGTATGGGATAAGCCAAAACTAATGTCCGGAACAACTCCTCCAGGACTGATCGGATATGCCATCTATCGTGACAGCATCATCGTCCATTACAATGTTGGCCCGGATGCCCTGGAATATTATGATCTCCATCTGGATCCGGGCCTCTACCAATATGGAGTTAGTGCAATTTACGATCTTACCTTATACGGATTCCCCGGGCAGAATGGAGAATCTGCCATTTGTGATGCCCCTGAAGCCTTGAATGTGGTATGTGGGGATGCATTACCATTTGAAGAGAGCTGGACAAATGGCACATTCTGGTATAATGAATGGGAATTTGAACCCTCACCGGGAAACTGGAGTGTCAGTGTTTCGGATGACGGGGAGGCTCCGTATGCTGATTTTTCGTGGGATACCATCCGGACAAACTATAGCTATTCATTGATCAGCCGTACGCTGAATGCTTCAGCCTGGACCTGTGCCGATCTCTGGTTTGATTTTGAATACCAGCTGATTGATAGATACTCTGGCGGAACTGAAAAGCTGGCCGTTGACATTTTTTATGATAAATCCTGGCATCCGCTGATAGAGTACGTGAATAATGCGTCTGTGGAGTGGAAGGCGATGCACATTTCAATTGATTCAATTGCCGGTAAAGCCTTTTTTGTCCGGTTTGTTGCAAGTGGAGAGAATTCATCCAACATTTTCCACTGGTCAATTGATAACATTCATCTATACGGATTGTGCAGGCCTCCGCTAAATCCGGAGTTTACTACTTCTGGCCAGGCGATTACCCTTACATGGACAGCTCCGGGATGTGGAAATGTAGCAGGCTATAACATCTATCGCACCGATTCGTCCGGAAGCCCACCCTTCTTTATCCTGAATGAATTACCCATAACAGAAACTACCTATACGGATATAATCCCTGCAGGATGGTCGGCCCTGCCCTTAAAATATTATTTCACGACTACATTTAATGAACCGGATACTGCATTTTTTCTTTGTGAATCAGTTTCTTCAGACACCCTGACAGTTGATTTGGTAACTACGCCTGAGCTTCAAAGGCCTTCAATTGTAATATATCCCAATCCCACAACAGGAATTACGAATTACGAATTACGAATTGCGAAATCAGGATTTGTGAATCTTTCACTAGTTACTATTTCCGGAATTGAGGTTGCAGATGTTGTTTGCAAGGATCTTCCGTCCGGAAATCATACCTTCACGTTTGATGCAACCGATATTCCTGCAGGAGTCTATTTGCATCAGCTCAGGATTGACGGAACACTTCAGTCATCGGGGAAACTGGTGATTATCCATTGATAGTTATGTGGTGCCAGAAAGTTTCATGAAATCACCTTCAGGGAGGGGATTTTTTCCAGAGCAATTTCGATAAATTTCATATGCTTCTGGCTCATAGAGAAGAGCATGATCTCAAATATATTCCCGATTTCGCTCTCTTTCAGGAATTTAATGGTGGGTTCTTCTTTCAGGTTACTCCAGGGAGTGTTCAGGATCGTATCACGGATTCGTGATTCAGCAACCGATTTACTTATTTCGTTGTTAACCTGAATATGGATCGTATGCGCCGCCAATGCTTCTGTGTGTGTCACTTCTGAAATCACTTCATGGTTTAGTCTGGAATACGGAACCCGGAGCAACTGACCGTCATCCGTACGGATCCTGATATAGGTCAGGTGCTGGGATTTGATATTTCCGGAAAGTCCTCCGAAACGGATATGTGTACCGGATTTTAAATTGTGCTTCACCTTAAATATGACGCCTGCGAAGATGTCGCGGAAGAGGAACCAGGAAAAGAAACCGACAACAATGAAAATAAGGGCAATAACGAGATATTGGTAATAAAACTTTCCCCGGAATAGGTAATCCAGAGCCCAGAAAATATAGGATAGCCAGATAATGAATTCAATAGCCGAGAAAAGAGTAATACGGAAATTCCAATCCGGATATCGCTTTGCCAATCGTTTTAACCCTATTCTGACGGCCTTCAGCATCAAAAAGGCCATTAATGCAACAAAAAAGGCGATGATAAATTTCATGATCATAACAATCCCTCCCTTTTAAATGTACGCATGAGATGAGGCTCAACGAAACCATTCACCATATACAAGTCTTCTTTCATTTTTTCTATCAGCCCGGCTCTTGACAGGGAGCCGATGATGGCTCTTGTCCATGCTTCATCCGACTGAAATATTTTCTGAATTCGTTCATAGGTCAACCATTTATGGACGATCATTTGGACCAGAACGACTTTCCAGTCATCATCCATCTCTGACAGGATTCTTGTATCCGGGATGTAAGGAGGCCGGATATGGATCTTATGGTCTGATATTCTGACGATGTTTCCTATCCAGGCTTTGAGGGCTGTTCCGGGATTTCCTTCCGAATAGTCGAAGTACCTGTTGAATAGTCTCGCCATCTCTATTTCCGAGAGTTCTCCCTCTTCCTTTTTGTGCAGGATAAACTTCATGCTGCTCGAACGTTGCCTGCGAATAATCATCTCTTTGAGCTCCATGGAATCTAAGGGTCTCAAAGGGATAACGCTGATGAATTCATTCTGCAGGTCTATCAATTTATTTATAAATTCAAAAGCGAACGTGTTCATGTTTAAAACAAACAGGAATTTATTCCCATAGTTGTTGATCAGGTCGATGAGAAGTCTGACTACACCCCATCCTTCGGTCGAACGCTCCCACCAGCATTCAACATCATGAATAATAAAAACACTGTCTTGGGAAAGCGATTCCAGGATCTCATTCAGATTCCCCTGTGTTTTGGTAACTCTCCGGAACTCATCCACGAATTCTGACGGATTGGCAGACCCTTCTGGTAGAGGGAAAAGATGGTAAACTTTCTCCTTTGGAAAGAGCTTACCGGTGATATTCTTGCAGAAAGTGGTCTTCCCCGAATTTCTTCCTCCGATAATCATGATCCCTCCGGGGATGCCCGACTGATACCGTCTGACAGCTGTCCTGAAAACCTCTTCATCTTTTTTCCGACTGATCCAGAAATCTTCACTGATGGTGGACTGGCCACTGAACAGGTTTTTATAAAACTGGGGAAGCAAATCTGTCACCTTTTCTTTTGGGCTGACTGATTCGACCAGGTCAAGGAATTTTTGGTTTCCCGAACTTACCTGTTCCGACTCCATAATCTTTTTCGCCAATAGAATTCCTTCACTTCTGGAATAGAGTACTCTGGCGGATAAACGGTTGAAAGAACTCCCAATGCGTTCAAAATAAGCATCAAATGTTCTCATGACTTTTTTGCCCTGGTGCTCCCGGATGAACTGTGAATATTCCGCCACGGTAGAAGGCATTTTATATGCTGATAACTGAAGGAATACCTCCTGCAGCGAAGTTTCAAAAAAATGAACTATCTGCTCTTTAACCTGCTGGATTTTTTCTTCTTCTTGCAGGATCTTGTGGTAAGCATCTGCAATAACAGGAGAGGCTACCTCTGTTTTATCGGGCATGTCATCCGGAATATTCTCAAGGGTAAATCGGGTAAGACTGAGAAGGTCCAGAATCTCGAGAATAGAATTTTTTAACGTTTGTGATATCGTTTCCAGATGGTCATGAGTAGTGCCCAGGAACCGGGAGTCTATATAAAATCTGGTGATTCTCCTTAATGGAACCGTTAAAGCCTCGGTAGCTTCACCGGATGCTTCGTCATTCTTTCGGTAGGAAGTAATGACAAGGCTTTCTGGCAGTGTTTCTGAATATTTCAGGATTTCGTCTTCAAACCGGCTGAAATCTTTCAACAAGGTGATATGTTCATCAAATGAAGAGAGGTTTATTTTTAATCCGGGGATGTCGGGGAGGGTATCACCGAAAATTTGGAGTTTTGACCTGATTGCCTGGAATTCAGCTTTGTAATAGGCATCCAGTTGCATGGCAAAATTCAGGTTCAACTCATTGATCTTATCTTTGATCCGGCTCTTGTACGACTGCAACAGCACATCCAGATAAATCCGGTTAACCTGCTGCAACGTCATTTCATACCATGATTCAGCAAACAATGAGTTTTGCTGGACCAACTCCCCGTAATATTTTTTATTCCTTCGTTTTTGCCTGATGCGATAGTTGATATCGACCTTCCCCAGGTCGTTGCTCATTAACTGAAGGTTTTTCCTGAACTCCAGTAATAGACGGTGGCAGGCCTGTTCATGCCGGATACTGATCCCAGACTCCAGTTCCCTGATCTTAAACTCAATCTCCTTCTGCCCGGCACTCACAACTGTTGAAAAATCTCCCTTTTTTGCGGGTTTATCCAGTAACGTTTCCAACATAGTATCAACGGAAGTAATCAGAGTTCTGCTATCTGACAAATCGGCGAAAAGGTCATCCTGCAGCTTGTCCAGAAAAGCGGAAAGAAAGAAATGACGATTATTTCGCAGGTAATATTCTGCGATTTCGTGATATCGGATCTTTCCCTGGATTGTTTTCCGGGAGAAGGGATGAGCCAGGCGTCTTCTGAGTTTGAACCATTTCAACCTGACAGCATCGTTTTTTTTCGGTACAAGATCCTCCTTTTCGTAAAGGATTTTGAGTCTCAGGGGGAATTTCATTAGGTCCTCGTCGAGTCGATCGATATACCATGTTATCCCGTTTTCAAGTGCATCCCTGAGAATTTTAAGCTTGATGCTTGTCAGGTCGGTGAAGATCCGGTTTGTATGGAAATAGAAGTCGTTCTTGATTTTAATCAGGGCTTTTGTCCTTCGGTACTTATCAGAGAGGGCTTTCATTTTTGCTAATCGTGCAAATACCGAATTTACAGCTGTTTTCAGATCACCAGCAACATATTGCATCTCTGCAAACAGAGGAGAGATGGTTTTTTCGCTGAAAAGGGTAAGTACTTTCTGTCCGTTGATATCTATTTTGCTGATATCCTCATTAATCAGATGGTATTTAGAAGGGTGCAATTCGGGCAGGTCAAGATGCAATAACGGCTGAGGCTTTTTCCTCTCTTCCTCTCTGATCTCTAACCCGAGATCGAACGTTTCAAACCCCGAAGAACTGTTAACCAGGAAGAAGGTTCCAAGAGTTTTTGAATAGATCATGACCTCTTCGTAGGTTTGATCGATATGGTAATACTGCTTATCGGGGATGCCGATAAAAGTCAGATCAGCCTGATCGGATTCCCGGGAAATGATCTCGTGTTTGGCTAAGCCATCAATGCTGTTGTTGATGATTTTAATCTCAAGGTTTATCCGGTAGTGGTTAATAATTTGTTTCAGCGTTTTATGCAGGCTTTCCGTCCTTTCCTGTAAATTATTAATCACCAGCAACCTGATATGTGCATCTTTCCATTCTCCGGCTGCAGTGAAATGTCGGAGCAGGAAGATCGAAAAGGTAAGGTTGCTCCCCCATCCGCTCCACCACACATCTATCTTTTCCTTATTTCCAAATTTTTTCAGGGGGTTATAATAGAGGAAAGTTGTGTTGAAATCACTCTCTTCAAAGTTTCGGATCAGTCGTAAAAACTTCTCTTTGTTTTTTTCATTTTTACTCCAACCCATAAGGATGGTATTGGGTTCAACTCCGGAAAAGCCATACACCCGCGCAATCTCATCCATCCCTGAATAGATGTCACGGCATTTATGCTGATGAATCAGTAACTCATCTTTCTTTCCTGAAGAGGAGAAATAGCGTTTATCTTTTAAAAGTTGCGGATCATCAGACTCCACCAGTTCGAATGCGGAAAGAAGGCCTAGCCTGCCACTAAAGGCTCTTGCAAATTCGACCAGATGTGGTCGTGCCTTATCCTGGCCGCTGAAAAGAATGATATTGGGCCGCCAGTTTCGGGTGTGGATTACCGATTTGTTCAATCGGGACAGGCCGGTTCTGACCAGGGTGGCCCAAACACTGCTCCAGGCATCCCCGGTTTCAAGTACCAGTTGCCTTCTCTTGAGAAAGAAAAACAGGGAGCCAAGGATAACAACTGCTCCTATCATGGCCAGGAGGTCCAGTTGTATCATAACAAGGATACAGGCTAAAGAGCCAATGATACTGACCCATGGCGGCGTTTTAAAAGAAGGCCTGAAATCGGCGCTGGTCAACGATTCAAAAGCAGCGCTCAGGTTTAAAAACCCGTAAGTGGTTATAAAAAAAACAGAAACAATCCGGGCAATTACATCCAGATCGCCAATCAGAATACCTGCCTCTGCAATAAAAAAAGTAAGCAGGAGGGCATTTCTGGGTTCCTTTGCGGCGCCTGTACCTAGTGCAAAGATCCGGGGAGTTATTTTATCCATTGCAGTGGATTGCAGGATCCTGGGAGCAGCGAGAATGCTGCCAAGGGCTGAACTCAATGTAGCGCCCCAAATTCCGGCTATCACAAGCTGCGGGACCAGCGCTATCTTGAAGAGCGCCCGTGGATCAGTGGCCAGGAAGTTCCCGTCTACCGTATAAGCAAAGAAAAAAGCAAGACCAATATATACGGCCAAACCGATGGCAATAGCCGAAATAGTGCCACCCGGAATAGATTTTTTCGGATCCCTGAGATCGCCCGACATGGAGACCCCGGCTTCAAATCCGGTCACAGAAGGGAAAAAAATGGCGAATAACACCATCAGGGAAACACCTGTGCCAGAGCCGAAAAAGTTTGGAGCAGCGGGCATATGACTATGATTGCCAAATAAAATTGACAGGAGCGATAGAAAGATGGCTGCCATGATCAGGTATTGAGCTTTGATGGCCAATGATGTACTGATCAATGTGATGATGGTCACTAATATCAAGATAATGCTGCCCGCAATACGGATATGGTTTATATCCATAGGGAGGTCCCAGTACCCAAGAAAGCTTTCTGCAAAACCGATGAGATAGAGACTGACACTAAATGACAACCCAACAAACAATGCCAATCCCAATGTCCCCCCGATGGGAAGGCCCAGGCTTCGGGAAATGATGTAATAGGTCCCTCCCTCTTTCACCTTCTTGTCGGTTGCTATCGAAGAAACGCTCAAACCTGTGGTTATCGAGATAAGATGTGCAATCAGGATGATGCCAAGCGTGCCAAATAACCCGGCTTCACCGGCAATCATGGGAAGGCGCATATACATGATAACGCCCAGGATGGTAAGAATGGAGGGAGTGAACACCCCGCCAAAAGTTCCAAACTTCTTAATTTTTATCATATTATCTATATTCCGGTATATTCCACTTATTTATCAAAGTTATCAGGATATCAAAAATAATAATACTTTTACTGTAAGTAATTTTATTTAGATGGATTTTCAAAATCCGTATATTGTAGTCATTGCAGTTTGCCTGATCCTTATTTTGTCCTACCAGTTCAACTGGATTTCGAAGGTATCCAGAATTCCCAGCGTTCTCTTACTGATTCTGCTGGGAATCGGCATCAGGGTTGGCCTCGATTACCTTGATGTAAGGACAGGCAGCTTAATGAGTTTACTGCAGGTCATCGGCATCGTGGGGTTGATCATGATCGTTCTGGAAGCCTCCCTGGAGCTGGAACTCACACGAGGGAATCGCACATTGATCCTGAAATCCTTCTTCCTGGCCCTCTTCTCGCTTGGAGCATGCATCCTGTTTATCACCTGGTTGCTGAACAGGTTTGTGATCGACGATCTCTTTTCTGCCATTCTTTATTCCGTCCCGCTGTCGGTCGTCAGCAGCGCGATTGTTATCCCAAGCGTGGGAAGCCTGCTGAAACAAAAGAGAGAATTTCTGATCTACGAGAGCACCTTTTCCGATATCCTGGCGATCATGGTCTTTTTTTATCTCCTCAGCAACATCAATATGGCTTCTGTTGGAAGCATCGTTCTGAATGTTTCAGTAAATCTTGGCATCACCATAATCCTCTCCGTTATCATCGGTTATGTAATGGTGATCTTGCTCGACAAACTTAAATCACAGGTCAAGCTTTTCCTGCTCATCGCCGTACTGATGCTTCTCTACTCCATCGGCAAGCTTTTCCATTTCTCCTCCCTGGTAATGATCCTGGTTTTCGGGATCATCCTCAACAACAGCCCTATTTTCTTTTCCGGAAAGATGAAACGGTGGATCGATATGCCTGCACTGAAAGTGGTTCAAAATGATTTTCAAATCCTCACAATGGAGTCGACATTCTTTATCCGGACCTTCTTTTTCGTGATATTTGGGATCACCCTGGAACTAAACAATTTGTTGGATAAGAGAGCAGCTTTGATTAGCCTGGCCATCATTTCAGGTATCTATCTCATACGGATTGTCAGCCTCAAGATCTTTTTGGTTAAACGGATATTCCCCGAAATTTTTGTGTCACCAAGAGGGCTTATCACCATTCTTTTGTTTTTCAGCATCCCAGCCACTTACCAGAGTGTGAGTTTTAACCCCGGCATCCTGCTCTATGTCATCCTTGTCACCAGCATCATTATGGCACTTTCTCTGATGGTCAAAGGGAGGGACAGGAAGTACGCCGAAAAGCTGAATTTCAGTGATTGGGATGAACTCGACAAGGAAATCGAGCAACTCTCAAAAAAGAAGTAACGCCCCTGTTTACACCAGCCCAGTTTTCAGTTTTCAGTTTTCAGTTCCCAGTTTTCAGTTTTCAGTTTTCAGTTTTCAGTTTTCAGTTTCCAGTTTTCAGTTTTCAGTTTTCAGTTTCCAGTTTTCAGTTTTCAGTTTCTTGTTCCTTGTTCCTTGTTCCCTGTTTCTTGTTCACTGTGCCCTGTGCCAATTAACCCACCGTCACAATCCCCCACGGCTTGGCTGTTTCCCATGCACTACGGGTGAAGTCGGGTACTGAGACGGAATTGCTTCGGTTACCTACCGATATTTCGCTCAATGGCACAATGGAAGACCAGGTGGCGGCGTCATAGACATCCTGGTCGAGGGGCAAGCCATTTCTGAGGCTATAGATCAGCCGGTAATCCATGATGAAGTCCATGCCGCCGTGTCCGCCCACCTCCCGCGCTTTTTCACCAATCTGTCGCGATAACGGATGCTCGTACTCCTTCATCAACGCATCATAGGCATCCTGCTTTAACCATTGGTGGGCAGTGGGCTCCAGGGCAATTTTCTGGGAAGGCCATTTCCGGGCCACACCTTTGGTTCCGCTTAACAGGTGAATCCGGCTGTAGGGACGGGGAGAGGTGGTGTCGTGCTGGATCATGATGGTTTTCCCTCCGAACGTACGGATCAGCGTTGTATTCATATCCCCAAGGGTATACCGCTGTCGGGCTTCCGGCGAGTCGGGACCAAATTTTTCGATGGCATAAAGGCTCATCCCAACCTGGTTGGTCGACATGGAGGTGAGGTACTCCATCCTGTCGCCCCGGTTGATGTCCATGATCTGAGCGACAGGCCCGAGGCCATGCGTGGGATAGAGGTTGCCGTTTTTCCATTTACTGTACTGAAGCCGCCACATATCCCAGTATCCGTTTGTCTTGTCGAACTTCAGCCAGCGCAGATCGTGGATGTATGCGCCTTCGGCATGCATGATGTCGCCGAATACCCCCTGGCGTGCCATGTTGAGGGTAGCGAGTTCAAAGAAGTCGTAGCAGCAGTTTTCCAGCATCATGCAATGTCGCTGTGTTTTTTCGGCCGTGTTCACCAGCTCCCAGCACTCCTCCAGCGTGGTAGCTCCCGGCACTTCAATAGCGGCGTGCTTCCCGTGGTTCATGGCATAGACGGCACTGGGCGTATGCAACGACCATGGGGTGCAGCTGTAGACCAGGTCCACATCATCACGCTCACACAACTTCATCCAGTCGTCCTCTCCTGCAGAATATCCGGCAGGTTCCTTCCTCCCTTTCTCCGTGACAATCTTTTTCGCTTGTGCGACACGATCCGGGACGATATCGCAAACGGCAACGATCTCAACCCCTTCAACATTCAGCAGACGCTCAACCCCTTCCATGCCCCGCATACCCAGTCCGATCAGGCCGATCCTCACGGTTTTTAACGGCTCACATGCCAGTCCCATTACGCTCTGACCTTCGCGGGCGGGCTCCGGGAGTTTTATCGTGGATGAGAGATTTGAAGCGATAGAAGAGATATCACTCAAACCAATAGCAGCCACTCCTGCTGCAGCGGTTTTCAGGAAATTTCGGCGGGAGGTTTTCATAAGACGAAAATTTGGAAATTTGAAATTCGAAATTAGGAAAAATAAGGTAATTTTGATGCATGGCAAGCAACGAAGAACTTTTCAAGAAGATAATAGCCCATGCCAAAGAGTATGGCTTCGTCTTCCCCTCCAGCGAAATTTACGATGGTTTAAGTGCAGTTTACGACTACGGTCCCTTTGGCGTGGAGCTGAAGAATAATATCAAAGCCTATTGGTGGAAGTCGATGGTGCAGTACCACGAAAACATCGTTGGGCTCGATTCGGCGATCTTCATGCACCCCACGGTATGGAAGGCCTCCGGACATGTAGACGCATTCAACGATCCGATGATCGACAACAAAGACTCCAAGAAACGCTACCGCGCTGACGTACTTGTTGAAGACTTCATCCTGAAAATCGAAGACAAGATCGAGAAAGAGGTTGACAAAGCGGCCAACCGCTTTGGTGATACCTTTGACGAAAAAATGTTCAGGGAGACCAATCCCCGGGTGCAGGAGAACCTGAAGAAAATCGAAGAGATCAAACAGCGGTTTTATCCTGCACTGGAGAGGAACGACCTCGCTGATGTCAAGCTGCTCATCGAGGAGTTGGGCATTGTTTGTCCGATCTCCGGAAGCCGCAACTGGACGGATGTGCGTCAGTTCAACCTGATGTTTTCCACTCAGATGGGGTCGGTTAATGAGGATGCCAATGCCATCTATCTGCGTCCCGAGACCGCACAGGGAATTTTCGTCAACTTCCTGAATGTACAGAAATCGGCCCGGATGAAGATCCCGTTTGGCATCGCTCAGATCGGAAAAGCCTTCCGCAATGAGATCGTGGCCCGGCAGTTTTTATTTCGGATGAGGGAGTTTGAACAGATGGAGATGCAATTCTTTGTTCGCCCGGGGGAAGAGATGAAGTGGTACAGTTACTGGAAGGAGGAGAGGATGAAATGGCATCTCTCGCTTGGCATGTCAGAAGATAAATACCGGTTCCACGACCACGATAAGCTGGCTCATTATGCCAATGCAGCAGCGGATATTGAATTTGAATTTCCCATTGGCTTCAAGGAGATTGAAGGCATCCACAGCAGAACCGACTTTGACCTGGGCGCTCATCAGGAGTATTCGGGAAAGAAGATGCAGTATTTCGACCCCGAACTCAACGAAAGCTATGTGCCTTACGTTGTGGAGACATCGATTGGGCTCGACCGCACTTTTCTGGCTGTCCTGAGCAATTCGTACCATGAAGAGAAACTGGAAGACGGATCGGAACGGGTGGTTCTGGGCATTCCTGCTCACCTGGCACCGATCAAAGCAGCTATCCTGCCATTGATGAAAAAAGACGGGCTTCCTGAGAAAGCCAAAGAATTGCTTGATACCCTAAAATACGATTACCGGTGTTTCTATGAAGAGAAGGATACGATCGGCAAACGTTACCGCCGGATGGATGCGCTGGGGACTCCATTCTGCATCACCATCGACCACCAGAGTCTTCAGGATAACACCGTTACGATTCGTGACAGAGATTCGATGAAGCAGGAGCGGATCGGGATGGATGACGTTTCAGGAATCCTTCGCGAGAAAATAGGCAGATAGCGAGAAGCCAAATAACAGAATACGAAATACGAAATACGACATACGGAAGGCAGATTTTTTAAATGGTTTCTGCGAATTTGCAAGACTCTTCTGCTTGTTATTGGTTCTTTTGCCTTGATCGGAATTGTGCTGGCATTTACCTCCGCACCGTTCTGGATCTGGTATGGCCTGGGCACTTCAAAAGCGGAAATTTCTGGAAACCCTGACTATATTGTTGTTTTGGGAGGAAGTGGCATCCCCAGTGAATCCGGATTGATGCGTACCTATTATGCAGGGATTGCTTCAGAGAACTTCCCGGATGCCATGGTGATCGTTGCTCTTCCCGGCAACACCGCAGACAGTTTGAGCTCTGTATGGAAAATGCGCGATGAACTGATCTTCCGGGGCATTGCCAGGGAACGCATTCTTGTTGAAGATTCCGGAACGAACACCCGGGCGCAGGCCTTGCTGATCATGAAACTGATCACGAAGGACGAAAGGCGAAAGACGAAAGACGAAATCTCAAATCTTACGTCCCTCGTCCCTCATTCTTCTTCCCTCTTACTGATTACCTCTCCCGAGCATCTTTACCGTGCTGTATTAACCTTCGAAAAAGCCGGGTTTAGCCAGGTTGACGGAATCCCGGCATTTGGGAGTGATATCGAGTGCGATATCTCTTTTTCTTCAAAAAAACTTGGCGGAAGGAGATGGATGCCCGATGTAGGGGAAAGCATTACGTTACGATACCAGTTCTGGACCCAACTTCAGTATGAGATCCTGATCATTCGGGAATATCTGGCAATCGGATATTACTGGCTAATGGGATGGATATAGATTCGCTGCGCTCGTGATGGGCAACATATGGTTGCGATAGACTCACTTTGTTCGTGATGGATTCGCTACGCTCATGATCGAAACCCTCCGGCCCTTCATCAAGCCAGCAGGGCTTCCATCAGGATCGAAGATCCTCCATCAAGAATTATACTGGTTCATCGCCTTATCTACTCCCTGCAGGATGAAGCACTGGATCATTTCAACGGCTGTGTTGATGCGGGGAATCAGGATCTTCTCCTCCTCTTTTGACCATCTGCCGAGTACATAGTCTACCTGGGACCCTTTGGCGAAGTCGTTTCCAATTCCAACGCGAAGTCTTGAGAACTCTGTTGTTTCAATCGTTTCGATGATACTGATGAGGCCGTTGTGTCCTCCATCGCTACCCCGTTTTCTCAATCGTAACGCACCGAGAGGCAATGCGAGGTCGTCGACAATCACAAGGATGTTTTCAGGAGGAATTTTCTCCTGATTCATCCAGTATCTGAGCGCTTTTCCACTCAGGTTCATGTAGGTACTTGGCTTGATGACCGTGACGGACTTGCCTTTGAGTTTTCCTTTGGCAACAGAGGCATGACGCCCCGGTTCGAAGGACGACTTTAACGAAAGGGCAACGGCATCGGCAACAACAAAACCAATATTATGGCGTGTATCAGAATACTCGTCACCGATATTGCCAAGGCCAACGATCAGATATTTCATGATATGGGATACGGGATATGGGATACGCGATTTGTTGAATTCTCATTCTGATCCCTAATCGCGTATCCCGTATCGTTAGTCCGGTGTTATTCGTCAGACGGTTTTTCAGAGTCTGTCCCTTCAGCTCCTTCGGCTGCTTCTTCAGCGGCGGCGGCAGCTATCTCTTCAGGAGTCTCAATTACAGTTCTCGCTGAACGAACGCCAACAACTACATTTCTCGCTGCATCAAGGAAATTGATCCCATCGCGGAAGAGGTCCGAGATCTTGATAGAATCTCCGATTTCGAGATTGGTAAGATTGATTTCAATCTCATCCGGGAGGTCTTTCAAAAGTGCGCTGATCTTCAGTTTCCGGGCTTTCGTGATCAACCGGCCACCTTTCAGCACACCTTTTGCAGTTCCTGTAAGTTTCACCGGAACAGCAATGGTGATTGGTTTGTCATCTGTCACTTGCAGAAAATCCACGTGCAGAATTCGGTCGGTTACCGGGTGATACTGCATGTCCTGGATAATGGTGTTGTACTCTTTGCCATCGATATTCAGATTGACAATGTACACGTTTGGGGTAAAGACGATTTTCAAAAAGAGTTTTTCATCCGTAAGAAAATGAACTTGCTCTTTTCCGCCATACATGACACATGGCACTTTAAACTCCTTGCGGAGTTTCTTGGCATCTTTTTTCCCTACGTTCTCTCTCAGAGAACCGCTCAATGATACCTGTTTCATAATCTGTTTTAGTTTAAGTTAATTGTTTCTTTTTCAGATAACTGGATAACTGGATGCTTGATGCTGGATCCTGGAAGACTGCTGATGCCTCATGGCTCATGCCTTTTCCCTGATCGCTAATCCCTATTCACTAATCGCTGAATTGGGGCCGCAAAGGTACAAAAAATATCAGAATTTAAAGAGCGAGGAGATGGATTCCTTCTTTTTCAGTCGGTTGATTACCTCGGCGAAGAGGTCGGCAGTGGTGAGAACCTTCACTTTGGGACTCTCCCGTTGCAGAGGGATCGTGTCGGTTACTACCAGCTCATCCAGCGCTGATTCTTCGATATGCTCGTATGCTTGACCGGAGAGAAGCGGATGGGTAATCATTGCACGTACTGATTTAGCGCCATTTCCCATCAGCACTTCTGCCGCTTTACAGAGGGTCCCTCCGGTGTCGACGATGTCGTCGAGAAGGATCACATTTTTTCCTTTTACATCACCCACCAGGGCCATTTTGCCAACTTCATTGGGTTTGGAGCGGTGCTTGTAACAGATGACGAAGTTGGTGTGGAAGAATTTTGCATAGGATCCGGCACGTCGTGTACCCCCGGTATCAGGGGAGGCAAAGGTCAGGTCTTCGAGGTGAAGTGTTTTGAGGTAGGGGATGAAGATGGAAGATGCGTAAAGGTGGTCGACAGGTACGTCAAAGAAGCCCTGAATCTGGTCTGCGTGAAGATCGAGAGTGATGATACGGTTCACTCCTGCAGCCATCAGCAGGTTCGCTACCAGTTTGGATGCGATGGATACGCGTGGTTTGTCTTTTCGATCCTGACGGGCAAATCCGAAATATGGGATAACCGCAACGATCGTTCGTGCTGAAGCCCGGCGTGCGGCATCAATCATCATCAGGAGCTCCATCAGGTTATCGGCGGGAGTGAAGGTAGATTGTACCAGAAATACATCGGTGCCTCGGATATTTTCATCAAAAGAGGGTTGGAATTCTCCGTCAGCAAAGTTGATGACCGACATCTTTCCCAGCTCAGCACCATAGTCCCGGGCGATTTTTTCGCCGAGGTATTTGGATGTTCTTCCTGCGAAAATTTTGATCTTTGCTGCCATTAATTGGAATCTTTGAGTTTACAAGTCAAAAGTACTCTTTTCACGCAAGGGATGCAAGGGTTTTTTGTGAACAGGGAATTCACGCAGGGAAATTCTTATCCGAGATAGGTTTGCAGGACGGATGAACGTGAGATGTGCTTTAGCTTCCGGATAGCCTTCTCTTTGATCTGACGAACCCTCTCCCGGGTAAGGTCGAACTGTTCGGCAATCTCTTCGGAGGTCCTTATGGGTGTCCCGTTCAACCCGTAAAAGGAGCGAATAATTTCGGCTTCCCGGATGGAGAGGGAGGAGACAGCCCTCTCGATTTCGATTCTAAGGGATTCGACGAGCAGCCCCCGGTCGGGACGGGTGTTTTCATCCCCCTGGATCGTATCGCCCATGGTGATTGTTTCGTTTTGGATCAATGGCGCATCAATGGAGAGATGACGCCCCGAATTTTTCATGCACTCCCGTACTTCATTCTCCGAGATATCCAGGATCCCGGCCATCTCTGATATTTCAGGATCCCTTTCAAACTCCTGCTCAAAGCGAACGTTGGCATGATGGATCTTGCTGATAGAACCTATCTTATTCAGTGGAAGTCTTACAATACGCGACTGTTCAGCAAGAGCCTGGAGGATGGATTGTCGGATCCACCATACGGCATAGGAAATAAACTTAAATCCGCGGGTTTCATCAAAGCGCTTGGCTGCCTTCATGAGGCCCAGGTTCCCCTCATTGATCAGGTCGGAAAGGCTTAGCCCACGGTTTTGATACTGCTTGGAAACAGAGACCACAAACCTCAGGTTTGCCCGGGTAAGTTTCTGCAACGCCTCCTGGTCCCCCAGCCGGATCTGTTGGGCAAGGAGCACCTCTTCCTCCACAGAGATCATGTCAACCTTCCCAATCTCCTGCAAATATTTATCCATGGAAGCAGTTTCCCGGTTGGTAAGCTGCTTGGTGATGACCAGTTGCCTCATTAGAACTCCTTTGTTTTAGGGTATCTGATTACCCGGTTTCATTCCGGGCCATCTGGGGAGTTCGGAATTATCAATTCAGCTCAAGGGAGAGAGGAGTCGAGTTATTCCCAGGGGGGGTCAGAATTCCTCAAAGGTACTACAATTCCGGGAAGTGAGGTGGAATAATTTACTTATCGGGATGAATAAGCGGATAGTCAGTCAATTAGTAACTTTTGTGAGTGGGAATAATGCCCGGCAACGAACCGCAGGACATAGATGCCGGTAGGGTATGTGGCTGTAGTTATCGGGATCGAATGAAATCCGGAAGAAAATTTCTGATCTATCGTTCTCCCCATTTCCTTCCCCGAAAGTCAAGGAGTGCCAGCCGAACCTGCATCGACTCAGGAAGGGTGCAGGATGGTTTCATCAATACAAAGGGAGTCGCCGGAAGTAAGAAATTCTGAAGCGACAACGATGTCCCTGCCTTCAAAAGTGAGCAGTTCCTTATAGGTTCCTTTGGCAACGAGAACTGTATCCCCGTCTGTGGCTGCTAAAATGGCTGCCAGGATGGTAGAATAATCGGTTGGTACATGTATAATGAGAGAGTATCCAGGCATCGTTGTACCGAAAAGGACCTGGGTGAGTAAAGATAACTTCTTCATGATTTTTTTGGTTTAATGAGACGAAAGTCCGTTTGCTTATACTTGACGGACTGAAAACAGGAAGTTTTGAAAATATCTTGTAAATGTGTACTTTTGACGCGGGAAACCCTACCCTTTAACTCCCTTCCGGCTTGCTGGAGGGACAAGTTGCCCTGATGGCGGAACTGGTAGACGCGCTGGTCTCAAAAACCAGTGGGGTAATTCCCGTGCCGGTTCGATTCCGGCTCAGGGTACAGGAACGGATTCCTTGCTGTTTTCTGCGGGGAATCTTTTTTTATGCCCACCGGAACGCCGCGATATTCCTTTAGATGGCTTAAATAAACAAGTCACCTCCGGGGTTAGATATTCCCGTTTAACCTGATCAATCAAAAATCTATTGGGAAACACCAGTTTTTGGACACTTCTTTTCTCCTCAGTATCACCATTTGCCCAGTATTTACTGACATTTTAAAGCAAAGATACAACCCTTTTCTGGTGGTCGATTTACAGGCGGCGTGTCCATCGCAGGGCCTGATCGCAATTAAAAACAAAGAAGGCGGCCTTTTGAGCCGCCCTCTTTCATTATAAATAATTCCGGCCTATTTGCTCACGATGATCTTCCGGACCGTCTGTGACCGGGAATTCAGGATCACGAGGGTATAAACGCCGTCGGGGACCGGCCG
>JACZJJ010000150.1 GCA_014860625.1 Bacteroidales bacterium
GTCTTACTGAATCCGTTGGTTCCTGTAATAAGCACACCTCCTCCGAATTGCATCGAAGAGGCGGTTCCAAATAATACGCCACCCGGCTGAAGGGTAAAAGTCCCTGTCAGCGAAAGATACGGCGCCCCGTTCATCGTATAGGTGACATCGTTTGAGATAAAAGCGTAATCGATGATGGTCTCGGTGAGTCCAAGAAGCATCGTCCCGCCAAGGATTTCCCCGGTTTGGTCGTCGATGGTCATCGAGCCGGTCACACTTCCGATCACATGGATATACCCTCCCACGGGGCCCTGAACCATGTTGTCGACCTGGATGTTGATGGGGTAAGTTCCCTTCAGTAGGGCAGCCTGGGTATTCCACGACATACCCGCCGTGAATATCTGAGCAACCAGATCCTCATCGCTGAGGGTTTTGGAATTCTCTTTCTTGCATCCTGCCATGGCAATGCATGCCACCAGGCTAACGAAAATGATAAACTTTTTCATCCTGTTTTTGTCAGTGATTATAGTGCTGACGCCGCACGTTTGGAGTTGATGTTAGTAAATTGGCACATAAAATTAAGGAGATATATTCAACAAAAACAAGGTTGAATTCCTTTTAATGAAACTTTAATCTAAGTCTTCGTAATGCAATTGTAATCCGTAATTCGCTCCAATAGGAGATTCGTTGCTTCATTTGATTGTGCCTTTGCAAAAAACTGAAAATCAATGAAAAACGATAGAATATTCCTTCTACTTACCGGCATCATGATGATACTGGCCGGATGCAAGAAAAGTGATCCGGTGGTCGACAACACCGTCCCGCCCCTGGGAAGTGAGCAGCATCTTGAAATCCTGTTTGTCAACAACTCCGGACTACCCGACGATTCCATCTTTTTCTCCTGCATGGGGTATCAGGAGATAGACAACAAACATGACTACTGCTGGGTGGATTCCAACAACCAGGTGATCCCGGTGAAGATGGCCGACAATACCATTTCCCACAACGGGTTCAAATACACAAACTATTCCTATAGCCTGAAGAAGGTGAACAAGATCCTTTTGTCGTCGCTGAATGCAGCCAGAATCCGCCTGACGGTTGGAACTCCGCTGTGGATGAAAATCGAATCGGAGAATCCGGATGCCAATTTTTCCGATGCAAACTGGAACAACCCGCTGGATCCCAACAAGGATATCATTTACGACAAGGTAGAGTTTTCCTATATCAACAATGTACTGTGGATGAACACCACTTCGGTCGACTATTTCGGCATTCCTTACATTCTCTCTGCTACGGTTAGTGGAACTGATGTGAGGGTGGGGACTTCGGCTTCACGGGAAACCGTGTTCAACTATTTCAAGAATGAAGCTCCGGCCGATTTTAAGGTTCGGATGCGACGGCGCACTGAAGACCGATGGCACAAAGCCCATTGCAGATCAGAAACTGGTGCCGCAGCTCGGTGCCACACTGAACCGTTCAACCCTGCTTGGTTATACCCTGGAAAATGCCTGTGATACATCCACGTTCTACAAGAATGCAACCACCAACTGGTTCTCTAAGATCCTGCACAAGTGCAGCCTGGATAACAAGTGCTATGGATTTTCATTCGACGACGACTGCAGTCAGAGCTCGCTCTTCCCGGTGGGAGAGGTGAAGCAGCTGACGATTACCATCACGAAGTTCAAGTAACCTGGCGATAGCGAATAGCGATTAGCTCTTCATCATCTTTTGATAGAAAGCTTCTTCGCCGGTACTCTCCAACTCCTCCACAGCCTGACTCATCATGGCTGACCCGTAGATGTTCTGCTTGCGGAAGTGGATGAACATGGCAGCCATGTTCACGGCGGCTTCCACCCCTTTGGGATTGCGGAAGAGCACGGTAAAAAACATCTTCCAGTAATGGAGGCCGGTAGCAGCATTGAAACCGGCTTTGCGGCAAACGCGCAAGAAGGAGCGCATGTAGAGCATCCACTCCCTGAAGCCGGGGGTGAATTTATACTCAGGCCGGATGTGTATACCGGTGTAGATCGCCCGCTTGTAATAGTTTGAAGGTTCGTAGATGGTGTTGATCACACGGATAAAGTCTTTCAGGATCACCGTTCGGGGCTTCCGGGTGATAAAGTTCAATCCGCTGGTAGACTGGTCGATATCGTGTTCCCCTACCTCTTTTGACGACATGTGGAAGAGCCTCCCTTCCGATTCGAGGCGGTGGGTCAGTTGCGTGTTTGGAAGGGCATAGAGCAGTCCGATCATCGCCATGCAGATTCCCGACGACTGAATGGAGTCGATCATGTGGTCGGCGATCTCAGAACTTTCGCTGTCGAAGCCGATGATATACCCCCCGTTGCTCACGATGCCGTAGGAGAGGAGCTTTTTTACGGCATCACCCACTGATTTGTTGACATTCTGCGATTTTTTGTTCTGTTTCAGGGTCTCGTCTTCAGGTGTTTCGATCCCGAGGAAGACGTAACGGAAATCAACATCCTGCATCAGCTGGATCAGCTCATCATCGTCGGCCAGGTTGACGGAGGCTTCCGTCGAGAAATAGAAGGGGTAACCATGCTCTTTCGTCCAGGTTTTCACCTCCCTCAGAAGCTCTTTCGCCCGCTTCTTGTGTCCGATGAAGTTGTCGTCCACAAAGTCGATGTGGCCCCGGTAACCCAGGTCGTAGAGGGATTGCAGCTCGCCTATCACCTGTTCGTTCGACTTGAACCGCGGTGTGCGGCCGTAAAGTTCGATGATATCGCAAAATTCGCAGTCGAACGGGCATCCCCTGATAAACTGCAGTCCGATCATCATGTAATCCCTGAAGCGGATCAGGTCGTAGCGGGGAACAACGGCTTCCAGCATGTTGGCTTTCTCGGCGGAAACGTACTTTCCTTTTGTTGCTCCTTTCTGCAGGTCGGCCAGGAAAAGTGGAATGGTCACCTCTCCCTCACCCAGAACCAGGAAATCGGCTTCATGATAGAGGTCAGGCTGCGAAGTGGGGTCGGGACCGCCGACTACAACGGTTCGATCCAGGGCATGTGCCCGGCGGATGAATTCGATCATGCTCTTCTGCTGGGGAAGCATGCCCCCGGCACATACCAGGTCGGCCCACAACAGGTGATCGTTGGTGCAGGGCTCCACATTCTCGTCAATCAGCAAGAATTCCCAGTGCTGGGGAAGAAGGGCTGCAACGGTCATCAAACCCAGGGAGGAGGCAGGATAGCGGGCGCCAACGATGTCGCACACATCCTGGTAATTCCAGAAACTGAAGCCCGAAAATTTTGTCTGAACAAGCAGGCACCGGGTCGGTCCGCTGACTAAATCCTTCATCTGTATTCTCCCATTTTCTAAAAAGAATGGCAAAGGTAGGGGAAAGTCAGAAGTTTTATTCGTATCTTGTAGCATCCAATGTTAACAATATGAAAACACGCACAATTATTTTCGTCAGTTTGGCTTCCCTGATGCCGTTGCTCTTTTTCTCCACCTGCAACAACATCAAGGAGCTGGCTGCTTTTGATGTCATCTACACCCTTCCGCCAACCAGCTTTACCTATGTTCCTACGGCGATGAAGGAGGGAGGGGAGGAGTTGCTCTTCTCGGATGCCATTGAAGCCAATCTCGACAGCATTCTCAACGCCAACGGATTTTCGGCCGGGGTGGTTGGCAACACGCAATTTGTCGAGTGCACAGTCTCCATTGCCCAACCTTCTTCCCTCACCTTCGGGTGGCTGGGATCGGCCCGCGGCGAAATTTCGGACAATCCCGAATTTTCCCCGGCACGCGAAGTGGGATCGGTTGTAAACACCGATCCTGATGCCACCAGCGTAGTGTTGCTGGTTAACAACACCAACATCCGCCCATATCTGGGAGCGAAATTCTTCTACTTCAGGGTATTTGGTGTGCTGAACGGTCCGGTACCTGCCGAATTTGTCGACCTGGTGGTGGAGGGTAAACTGCTGATGCACCTGGAGCCATTGAACTGACCCGGCACCCTATTCTTTCACAATGTGATGCCTTACTCCTCTTTGGTAAACAACGATAAAGGCATCACGGATTCCGAGCTTTACCATCTGAGAACGTAGTTGCTTGGCACAGGCGAGGTCGGGGCAGCTGCCAACAAGGAACCGCTCCATCTTTCCGCTCCGCTCTATCCGTACCTCCATCGGTATTTTGTACCGTTTTTTGATCCAATCGGTCGTATAGGTGTGCTCGGCAAATGCGCAGATCTGCACGGAGTAGGAGAGGGGCTGAGGAGTCACTGCAGGAGGTTTCACGGGTTCCTGGACCCGGGGAGTTTCCGGCACAGGTTCCCTGGTAGCAGGAGGCATGGGATCCATAATCCTGGGAGTGGGTCTCGACGGGGGAGGCTGATAGTAAACCGGAGGAGGTTTCTGCTTTCCTTTGCCCAGGTTGAGCGAAAAGCCGATAGCCAGGTAGTCGAACCGGTCGTTGTTGGAATTAGCAACAGTTTGGTCCAGAAGGTCCGACATCATCAGATGAAAGGTATACTCTACCGAAGCATTCATCCGATCGGCCAGCCTGAGTTGTACCCCTATCCCAACAGGCACCATCAAGGCAGCGTGAAAGTTGTTCAATGGGTTGTTGGTGTTGATTGTTCCGGCATCGTAAGCCTGGTTTGAAAATTCGGTATACCAGCCTGCATAACCCAATCCCACGGTCCCGTATAGAAAAAACCAGCGGGATGAGCGGTAGGGGGAGAAGATGTTGGAAAAGTTGATCACGGCATCGAGGCTTCCTCCCAACAGCATCCCGGTGAGGGGATTTTCAACCAGCTCGCCATTTATCAGTGAATCAACAGCCCCGTTGAGCCAGGCACCTGTGAAATGAAGGCGTGTGCCAAAAACATTGCTGATTTGCCAGCCGATCAGCAGGCTTCCGGCCATACTGAGATTTCTGTTCCCTCTTGCACTCCCGGAAGTCAGATCGCCGTAATAAAAATCCGGTC
This sequence comes from Bacteroidales bacterium, assembly GCA_014860625.1. Lineage (GTDB taxonomy): Bacteria > Bacteroidota > Bacteroidia > Bacteroidales > FEN-979 > QYOJ01. Next base: position 4,934 of record JACZJJ010000150.1, read on the forward strand.
CCAATGAAATACCCAGGTTCCAGCGGTTGGCATACCCCGGATCAGGCTTGTTGAGAAAACCCTGCGCCAACGCCCCTGAAAAAATGAGACAGCACAGGGAGAGAATAAGGATGACTCTTCCTGCCAGCTTCATGAAAAACCTTTCATCCCGGTAAAAATAGGGCATTAGGCATGCTGCTTGTTAGCCTGTCAGGAAATTCTTTAAACAAAATTACTAACAGGTCATGGGGCGATACTGGATGCTGGCAATATCTTTATCCTTCTTCCCTCTTCCCTCTTCCCTCTTCCCTCTTCCCTC
>JACZJJ010000151.1 GCA_014860625.1 Bacteroidales bacterium
CTGCCCACTGCCCACTGCCCACTGATCTACACGGCCCCGATCTTCTTGATGATATCAGTGGTCGAATATCCCTCTGTGAGCGGAATAGTAACAACTTCTCCTCCTCGTTCCAGGACAATATCGTGGCCGGCAATCTCTTCGGTCGTGTAATCCGCACCTTTAACCAATACATCAGGCTGCAGTTGTTCAATCAACCGGTGTGGGGTCTCTTCATCGAATATGACGATTGCAGTAACAAAGGAGAGCGACGCAAGAATCATGGCCCGGGCATCTTCATTCGTAACAGGGCGGCCGGGGCCTTTCAGTCTCCTGACAGAGCTGTCTGAGTTCAATCCGATGACCAGTACATGGCCCAGATCGGCAGCTTTGGAAAGGTATTCAATATGTCCGAGGTGGAGGATGTCAAAACATCCGTTGGTGAAGATAACTTTCCGCTCTTTAAACGTCCAGACATTCCGCAGGTTGCGGATCTGGTCACGCGGGAGTATCTTCGCCTTTATCTTCTCGAGTTGTTCCATGATTGATTTTATTAAATGAAAGCATCAGCAGAGAACCGCCGCCAAGAACAAGGATCATAAGGGTTTGTGTGGCCCATACGATCCAACCCAGGGCCAATCCGGTAACAAGTGCAATGCCGTATAATTTCAGGGTTTCCTGTATCAATGCAGGATAGAGTCCGATCCCGCCGGGAGTGATCATGATGCCAATACTTCCCAATACAAGAGCTGACAATCCTGCCCCTAGCGATAGATCTGAAGTAGCAGGGAAGCAGAAGAAGCAGACATACAACATCAGATAATAGAGGGCCCAAATGGAAAGTGAGTATAGAATAAACAACCATGGACGTTTGATCCTGGTCAGTGACTTCAACCCCTCATAGAACCCCACGGCAAGGCTGCGTATCTTTTGATACAGTTTGAACTTCTGAAGTTTGTGTCTGAAAAGCCAGATAAGCAAGGTAAAAAATACCATGAAACCTCCGGCCGTAAGCCATAATATTCTTGAATAATGCAATGCCCCAAACTTCTCCGCCAGCTTGGGATAAATGGTATCATCAAGGTACTCCTGTATTGAACCCATTTGCGTTACAATCATCAGTGCAAACAGGGAGAAAAAGATGAGCATATCTATTGCTCTCTCTGTGATAACCGTTCCCAGAGCCCGGTTGAAGGGAATTTTTTCGTATTTGGTCAGGATGCCGCATCGTGTCACCTCCCCAAGCCTTGGAAAAGCAAGATTGGCAAGGTACCCGATCATGACAGCGTAAAAGGAGTTTCTGAAGCGGGGATTATAGCCCATAGGATTCATAAACATCATCCATCTCAGTGCTCGCAGGATATGGCTGCAGATCCCCAGTGCAATCCCGAGAATAACCCAGTTGTAATTAGCGGTTCGAAAGGCTTTCACGATTTCTTGCCGCTCCACATCCGAAAGATCTTTCAGGGATAACCAGGTAATAAAAATACCAAGCCCAAGGAAAACGACAAACTTAAGGATTGTAAAAAACCCTGCTTTAAAATGTCGGGCATCGACGTGGCTTGAAGGCATCCAAAAAAAATTAGCGTTATGGAAGGCGGTTATGCTGGTCAGGAAAAACAATGGAAGGCTGGAATGATTTAGCCTCCCCAAAGTCAACCAAACCATATGAAGCAATAATTACAAGGTCGTTCTTGAGAAATTTACGGGCAGCAGCTCCATTCAGACAGATCACACCACTTCCTCTCTCTCCCTTGATCACATACGTTTCGATGCGTTCTCCGTTGTTGATATTCAGCACATGTACCTTCTCATATTCCACCACATTAGCGGCTTCCATCAACGCTTCATCTATCGTAATACTCCCGATGTAATTGATATCTGCTTCAGTTACGGTAGCCCTGTGGATTTTTGATTTCAGCACCTCTATTTTCATCCCGCAAAATTAAGAAAAAAGTTCCATATTATCGATCAGACGAATGTCGCCGAGATAAAGAGCCGTACACGCAATAATATTTTCAGGATTTTCCCATGATGCCACAGGGAGTAGGGTTTGCATGTCAACAATCTCAAAATAGTCGACCCTGAAAGCAGGATTCGTGGCAAGTCTCTTGTGTGCGATCCCCTGTAATTTTTTGACCGGGGATGTTTCAACATTGGCTTTGGTGAACATCAGCACATCATAAATCTGGGAAGCCATCTCACGTTCCCCGATGGTCAACTTCAGGTTCCGGCTGCTCATGGCAAGCCCGTCGGGTTCGCGAACTGTTTCGCAGGCAATGACCTCTACCGGAATTTTCATGGATGATACCATGTGTTTGATAATGGTGAGCTGCTGAAAATCTTTCTTTCCGAAATAGGCTCTTGTCGGTTGAACGAAATCAAACAGTTTCTTCACCACGATGGCCACTCCTTTGAAATGTCCGGGCCTGTACTTTCCTTCCATCACTTTGTCGAGCCGGCCGAAGTCAAGGTCAAGCTGCGGCTCTTCGCCCGGAGGATACATCTCATCCACTTCAGGTGCAAACAGGATATCCACACCCTCCTCGATGAGCAGTTTTGAATCCTGCTCCATCATTCGGGGATATCCGGAAAGGTCTCCCTCGTTGTTGAACTGGATGGGATTCACAAAAATGCTGCAAACGGTGATGTCATTCTCCTGCTTCGATTGCCTGATCAATGAAAGATGGCCTTCATGCAATGCGCCCATCGTAGGAACAAACCCTACCGACTTGTTTTTATTCCCAGGCTCGTTAAGCTTTTTTCGAAGATCAGAAATAAGGATATAGGTGTTCATAACTCTACAATCTTGTTTTTAATCGCAAACTTTACCATCTCAACGGTCGATTTCAATCCCAGTTTCTTTACAATATGATTTTTATGGGATTCGACGGTTCGGATGCTGATCTCCAGCCGGGTGCTGATCTCTTTGTTGTTATGCCCTTCAGCAAACAACTTCAGGATCTCCTGCTCCCTTCTGGTCAAGGGCTGCGGACTCTCGTCGGGATCTGAATCGGGTTGGGTGGCCTGTCGCAAAAATCGTTTCAGGATCACCTTGGAAATCGAATCGCTGAAGAATTCATGTCCGTCCTGGATGGCATAGATAGCATCCAGCAGCTCTTTCCGGGATGTGTTTTTTGGTAAATAGCCCCTGGCTCCCGCTTTCATCGCATTGAATACAAAATCTTCATTGGTATACATGCTCAGAATCAGAACCCTGATGTCGGGGTGACTCTGGCTCAGCATCCTGGTCAGATCAATCCCTGAGATATCCGGCAGGGAGATATCCATCAGGATGATATCCGGCTGCTGGCTTTTGATCGACTCCAGCAACTCATTCCCATTATTCGCTTCACCAATGATCCGGATTTCGGTAATTCCGGCAAGAAGCGCTTTGATGCCATCCCTCACCAATTGATGATCGTCAACAAGAAAGATCTCGACAGTTTCCATGGCTTACTGAAATAATGGAATGTTGATGGTGATTTGAGTGCCTTCATTCACATGAGAGTCAATCTCGATGGAACCGCTTAGCAGGTTTACCCGCTCCCGCATGTTGTTCATGCCATGCCCGGTGCCCGTCTTGATCTCTTCCAGGTTGAACCCTTTCCCATCGTCACGGATCTTGAAAAGCACGTCGTCCTTCTGCCGGATCAGAACCAGTTCAACCCGGTCGGCTCTGGCATGCTTGACGATATTGTTCAGGGCTTCCTGTGTAATACGAAAGATGTAGGTCTTGATGGTTTTGTTCAGCGACTCGAAGTCCCCCTTGAAGTCGAGAGAGATCTGCAACCCGGTATTCTCGCTGGTCTCCACACAAAGGTTCCGGATCGCAAATACGATGCCAAAGGCTTCAAGGACCGAAGGCATCAGGTTATTGCTGATGCGCCTGATCTCATCCACTATCTTATCGAAGTCGACCCGTATCTTCGGGATCTGCTCCCGCACATCTTTCTCATCCCGGTAAAGGAGACTCTCCAGCTGCATCTTCACGGATACAAGGTACTGCCCGATCCCGTCGTGCAACTCCCGTGATAAGCGCTGCCGCTCTTTCTCCTCTCCTTCAATGAAAGACTTCAGGCTGTAAAAAGGGTCATGATCTACGACAGGCGGGTGGATGCTATTTTTATTAATTTTGGTCAATCCGGAGAGAATAATTAGTCGTGGCAAACTTACTAAAATTCCTGCTCTGAACTGAAAAAACGAAGCAATGAGATACCTCTTCACCATTTCCCTGGCGCTCTTCTGCCTTCTTGAGCTGCAACTTCATGCACAGGAAGAGAGAGCTGCATATGTGAAAGACCCGAACGCAAATCCTCCGGATCTCCCTGTATCTCTGAAACATATTGATGCCTCCCTGCGTTTTGAGCCGGCCGATTGGCAGGTGATTGGAGAAGCCAAAGTCCGGTTTGTCCCACAAGGATACACGACCGATTCAATGGTGTTCTTTACACCGGGATTTGACATCAGTCGAATCGAAATCAACGGAAATGCTGTTCGGTTCCGGAGTTCGGATAAGCAAACGGTAGTATTCCCGGATGCCGGTATGCGGAAAGGGGAGGAGTATTCACTCACCATGGCATATACATCGAACCCCGTCGCTACCGGCATTTATTTCGTTGGATGGAAGCCCGAAGAGGCAGGGAAACGGAAGTCGGTATGGGCACACCGCCCCTTTGGCTGGCTTCCATATATGGACGGACGGGTGACCATGGATCTCAGGATTACGTTCGACAGCGATTTCACTGTCTTCACCAACGGTGACAGGGTCTCTGTGAAAGCGAACAGGGATGGCACCACGACCTGGCACTACCGGATGAATCGGAATCATCCCTATTTTTCTACCGCATTGGGCATCAGCGACTATGATTTTAAAGCTGAAACAACCAGCCGGGGAATCCCTCTGGAACTGCTCTATTACCGTGGTATGGAAGAGAAAGTGGGCCCCACCTATCAGTACACGAAACGGATGTTTGACTTTTTTGAAGACGAGATGGGTCTTCCTTATCCCTATGATGTGTACCGGGAGATCCCTGTCATTGACTACATGTATGGCGGGATGGAGTGCACCACCGCCACCATTTTTGGCGATTACATGCTTATTGATCCCCGGGCTTACTGGCAGAGGAATTACATCAATGTGAACGCCCATGAGCTGGCTCATCAATGGTTTGGGGATTATATCAGTCACCTGGCCCATCAGGATGTTTGGCTTACCGAGAGTTTTGGAACCTATTATGCCAAGATTTTCGAGCGATCGGTTTTCGGAGAGGATTATTATGAGAATATGGTGATGCAGGAGCAGGCAGCCGCTTTGCAGGCTTCTCGTGAGAATAGTTACCCGATCTGGAGCAGCCGGGGAGGAAGAGCGAGGATCTACGACAAAGGATCTGCAGTACTTGGAATGTTGCGCGATGTGATGGGCGATCGTGAATTCCGCGATGCGGTAAAAAGCTACCTGGTGAAGTTCGGCTACTCTTCTGCCGAAACCCGCGATTTCTTCCGGACCACTTACGATGTTACCGGGCGTTCCTACGATTGGTTCTTCGATCAATGGATCCGCCGCCCGGGCGAACCACATTACGATGTCAACTACCGCATCCTGGATGATACAACCGGGCAGAGAAGCACCTTTGTACGGGTTGAGCAGGTACATCCTGTAAACGATCTCACCGGCCTTTTCCGGATGCCGGTTAAGCTTCAGGTATGGTACACCGACGGATCAGCCGACTCCATCCTGACATGGATCGAACAAAAGGTGGAAGAGGTGGGGATTCCAAATCCGGGGAAGAAGAGGATTGACTTTCTGCTTTTCGATCCGGGAAATCGCGTTCTTAAAACAGTGACCTTCCCTAAGTCCTTTGAAGAGCTCTCTTCCCAGGCAATGAAAGCACACCATATATCGGACCGTTTCGGCGCTCTGGTAGCATTACGCCCTGTTTCCCTCGACGAGAAGCGAGATCTTCTGATCCAATGCTATGCCGGCGAAACATTTCATCTTACGAAGTCGGAGATCCTTCACCAGCTGGCTTCCGATACGTTGTCTGGCACTCGCGAGCTCTTCAGGCAGGCGATGCATGATCCCGATGCCGAAGTGCGGAAAACGATTCTGCTGACGTTGAATCCGATTCCCTGGTCATTGAAAACGGATGCAGAGACATTGCTTCACGACAGCTCATACCTGAATGTAGAATTGGCTCTCGGCAGACTTTACCGGGAGTTCCCTGCAGATGCCGGGAATTACCTGGAAGTCACAGCCGGGGAGACAGGATGGAGAGGAAAGAACATCCGGGTGAAATGGCTTCAGATCGCTGTTGAAAACTGGAAACTGGACCACCTGCAGGAGTTGATCTCATATACAGCCATAGATCAGGAGTTTGAAACACGGATGAATGCGTTCAATGCGCTGAAGCAACTCGGGTATATTGACGAAACCATTGCCACCAATGCCAAAGAGGCTTCCAGACACTGGAACAACAAACTTGCCGGCGCTGCACGAAGTTTCCTGGATTATTTCGTGCAGATTGATGAATACAAAGAACTCATCAATGACTAAGCATCGGATCATCACCCGTACCGTCCTTCTGATATCGTTTGTCAGCTTCTTCAACGATATAGCCAGCGAGATGCTCTATCCTGTGATGCCTGTTTACCTTCGCTCCATCGGATTTTCTATCCTGCTGATCGGTATCCTTGAAGGATTAGCGGAAGCCACTGCAGGTCTCAGCAAAGGCTATTTCGGAAACCTCTCCGACCTGAAACGGAAGCGACTGCCATTCATTCAGGCCGGTTACACCCTCAGTGCCATCTCCAAACCGCTGATGGCTCTCTTTGTCTATCCATTATGGATCTTCTTCGCCCGCACGCTCGACCGGCTCGGAAAAGGGGTTCGTACGGGGTCGCGGGATGCCATTCTCAGTGATGAAACAACGAAAGAACACAAAGGGAAGGTCTTCGGATTCCACCGTGGAATGGATACCCTGGGAGCTGCTGTTGGACCTGCTCTTGCACTGGTTTATCTCTACTTTTTCCCGGAACAGTACCGGTGGCTCTTTTTCCTGGCATTTGTTCCTGGGGTTGTAGCGATACTGATTACCTTTTTTATGAAGGAAAAGAAGCGTACTGAAGGAGAAGCTACTGTGAAGAAAATCCATTTTCTCTCCTATTTTTCCTACTGGAAGAGATCAACCAAAAGTTATCGGTTGGTCACTGCCGGATTGCTCCTCTTTACCCTGTTCAACAGCTCGGATGTATTCCTGCTACTGGCTGTTAAAGAGCAGGGTCTCTCCGATGTTCAGATGATTGGTGTCTACATATTCTACAACCTGATTTTCGCCGTATTCTCTTACCCGATAGGATGGCTGGCCGACAGGATCGGCCTTTGGACGATGCTTATCATCGGACTGGTGATCTTTGTAGCAGTCTATTTTGGGTTTGGCTGGGCAGGTTCCCTGATGGTTTTTGGGTTCCTCTTTTTCGGATACGGTTTGTACGCGGCATGTACCGACGGAATATCCAAAGCCCTGATCACCAATCTCGCCGACAGGAAAGACACGGCCACTGCTATCGGATTGTTTACCAGCCTGGCCAGTTTACTTACTCTTCTGGCAAGCAGTCTGGCAGGCCTGATATGGTTCATGCTGGGGGCTCAATGGATGTTTATCATTTCAGGAAGCGGAGTTGGAATAACGGTCATCTATTTCCTGCTGGTGATGCCGCGGGGCAATCAAAAGGGATATTAACGCTATGGTATTTTGTAGATGGTATGCTCGTTCCTGTACCCTGGAAGGTTCAAATACCAATTGGGATAAGAATTGCCGCTGGCCTGACACCATTCTGCAAAATGATTGTATCCGTAAAGAATGGCGATGGTTTCATACGTATAGTCGTACTTCTCTGTAATATTTGTAGCCCACAGGAGATTCTTTGCCGTTTTATAGTAACGGCCAATCGCAGGATCGGAGTCATCTTCACCGGAACCAAAATAAATTGGATTGGCAAGGCTTGTAGGGATGTAATCGGGCATATGGATCTCAACGCCCCTGTCGAGGTTCTTGATCAGAAACGGGTTATACGGAGGCGGACCAAGCGTGTACTGATCCTGAGGCACGCTGAAGTGAATGCGGATGTATACCGAATCGGAATATCCCGCGGGGTAATCGGGTAAGGTATTGAACATGGAGCTTGGCCCGACCCGGTGGATGATGTTGTCAGCGTTATCCCAGACAATGATGACAGCCCGTTCCTGCGAACTTTCAGTCCCGTTCTCATTCAGATGAATATAGCCGAACTTATAAATATACCCCTCAACAGAACCTACCATTTCAGGAAGGAGGCCGTCGAGCTGAAGCCCGAAACCGTTTTTCAATGCAGCTCCGGCAGCTCTGAGATAAAATTTAGGTTGAATATCCACCACCTGGTTCCTGGCGTTGGTAATGACCTTGAACTGGTAATCAATCACAGCGTCGTTCATGTCGTAATCGCCTTTGTAAGGCCAGAGATCTTCAAAAATCAGACTGCCGAATGAGGAGGCAGCCGGATACCAGCTGAGGAAAGCCCTGGTTCCGTCTGTTGGAAACGCATCCAGCTGGTTTGAAATACCATCTCCATCTGAGTCCAGTACCGTTGGCTGCCCGCTTCCTTCAGGATTGCAGGCTCCTGAAGGAATGTATGCAGTCGCATCGGCCAGGGGCAGGAGGGAAGCTCCCTTCAGGAAATTTTCAGGGAAACTGCCTGATTGGAGAGTGCCATCCGGTGTCAGCATTTCAATCGGACCAGTCAGGAATTTCTGCGATCCAATAATGCTTCCTGAAACAGCGCATTTGATTACGCTGGAAGAACCTGTGCCTGTGATTGTGCTATTCATGACGAAGACAGGAGCAGAGAGCATCGACTGGTTTTCTAGTGTAATATTGGCTCCATTAGTTACTGTCATTTCCATGTTTGATTTGATATACCCGTTGTTGGACAAGTATACCATGGTGTTGAATACAACCTGCTGATGAGCGTATATCATGCAATCGTTATATACAGTCTTGCTGATGAAATTAATGTTTCCGAAAACTTCGACGGATCCATAATTGTGGACATAACCTGCAATGTCCCAGTCGCTGCTTATGGAGATCGTCCCAAGGTTTTCCAACTCACTGTTTGTCCCCGTAATCGAATATTTGCCATTGACAATCATCTCTCCGAAATTCCGGACCATGCCGGGATGAGAGAAATTGTTGCTGATCGTGAGTGTACCGTAATTCTGCAGGTAGGCGTTAGAAATCATTGAAATGTTTCCAACGGAGGCGCTCCCATAAATAAAAAAGGAGCAATTCCGGGTCATGCCCAATGAACTGATTGCGACTGTACCAGTTGAAGAGACGATTAATGTGCAGGGTTTGTCAACCTGTCCCATGCTGATGGTCCCTGAGAATGTCCCGCAAATTTTCAGTGTTCCATCTTTCATGGTAACATGTCCTGAATAGCTATCCGTAATGCAATAGACCAGGCCATTGTCAACCACGGCGATTCCGGTTCCTGTCAGGATGGAATCGCATCCCGATGTGCAATCAGGCTCATCTACATGGGCAGGAGTGATTTTTTTACCAACCTGCTCAGAAAAGATGTAGTTGATCAACTTTGCTGTTGGTAGCTCGACCGTCTCCGTGTATCCGGTAACTGTTGCAAGCTGAAGAAACAGGGATGAATCAGCTGTTGATACCCGTATCCTGGTATGGAAGGAATAATTTACGCCAACAGAACCTTGCTTCATCAGCTTCCCCCCGGTTCCCGGATTCCCTTTATAAACAGAGATGCGTGAAAGAGCTCCTGCAGGAAGGGAAGGATAATCGGTTGATACAAGTAGATCAATTTCTTTTGTCGTTTGCCAGTCAAAGGTGGGGTGTACATTTAAATCATCCATGCTTCCGATGCCCGGTTCACGGATTTCAATCGTCTTTTTGCAGCCATATACAAGTAAAATGACTGATAATGAGACACATAATGTAGAAACAAATAAAAATTTTTCTAATAATTTCATTGCGTTAAAGGCAAATCAGAGGATAAAGATACAGGATTCTCTCTATCTTTGCACCCTCGATTTGAGATACATAAAAATTTTTGTGTGAAAGAGAAGAAGAAAGTGCTGGTAGGATTAAGTGGTGGTGTAGACTCTTCTGTGGCGGCATACCTGCTCAAGAAAGAGGGGTATGATGTGGTGGGAGTCACCATGGCCATCTGGGATGGAAAATATTCGGCTTCGGGGAAACATGCCTGCTACGGCCCCGACGAGGATGAGGAGATCAGAGAGGCAAGAGAGATAGCCGAAATGCTGGAAATACCTTACCATGTGTTTGATTGTGCCGCAGAGTACAAGGAATCGGTACTCAATTATTTCAAAGCAGAGTACCTCTCGGGGCGTACCCCCAATCCCTGTGTGAAATGCAACCAGCTGATCAAGTTCGGGATGCTGCCCCTGCTGGCAGAGAAGGGAGGCCTCTCTTACGATTATTTTGCCACCGGCCACTATGCCAAGGTGAGTTATGATGCCACCAACAAGAGATATCTGCTGAAAAAGGGTTTAGACCCGAAAAAGGACCAAACCTATTTTATCCATCGATTATCACAGGAGCAGCTAAGTAAAATCCTCTTACCACTGGGTGGGCTTTCCAAACCGGAAGTGAGGGAAATCGCCCGTGAAGCGGGAATTCCTTCCGTTGAAAAAGAAGAGAGCCAGGATTTCTACGGAGGAGATTACAAGGAGTTGCTTGAGATGCCTCCCACTCCCGGAAACATTGTGATGGCCGACGGGAAAGTGGTTGGTACGCACAATGGCTTCTGGAATTTCACCATCGGGCAGCGGAAAGGATTGGGAGTAGCCTATTCAGAACCTCTTTATGTGGTCAAACTGAACCCTGACACCAATGAAGTACTTGTTGGAACCAGGCAAGAGACCTTTGAATCTACCTTTGTTGTCAAGGACATGAATTGGATCTCAGTTGAGAAACTAACTGCTCCTATGGAGGTTGGCTGCAAGATCAGGTCGGCCCAAAAGGAGCGGGAAGCAACCATTGAACCTGGCGAAGAAGACACTGTCAGAGTTACTTTCTATCATCCTAACGACGCAATAACCCCCGGACAGAGCGCTGTGTTTTATGACGGCGAGGTGGTTGTTGGGGGTGGAACAATAGTGTAATTAACGAATGATTCGATTTACGATTTACGAATGTAAACCCTTTATTATGAGAACCTGTATAATTTCTTTGGTAAGCTTTATCCTGCTTCTGACCGCAACCACAGTTGCCCAGCAACCGGTGAAAATCGATCCTCAAAACCTCAAGAATCATGTAGAATTTCTGGCATCCGACTCTCTAAAGGGACGCAAACCTGGAACCCCGGAAGCGGGGGTAGCAGCCAGATATATCCTGGAGAATATGTTGGCAGCGGGGCTTCAGCCTATGGCCGACAACGGATTTCAATACTTTGACGTGGTAACAGGTGTTGATCTGGGAGGAACTAACAGCCTTGCATTCAATGAGAACCCCTTCATGCTGATGGAAGATTTCATACCTCTGGCATTTTCCTCTTCAGGTGATGTGGAAGCACTGGTCGTTTTTGCCGGATTTGGCTTCGACATTGACGAGGACAGCCTTCAATGGAATGATTATGCGGGTGTTGATGTCAATGGCCGGTGGGTGATGTTTTTCCGTGCCGATCCGGAGCCCGACAACTCTGAGAGTGCGTTTATCCCTTTCAGCAATATCCGGAGTAAAATCCTGACCGCCAAAGATAAAGGGGCAGCAGGCGTATTGCTGGTTACTCCCGGTAGTATGGAAAAGGAAGATAAACTGATGCCCCTTGTAGTAGAAAATAATGAAGTAACCGCCGGCATCCCGGCAATCCATATTACCCGCAAAATGGCCGACCAGCTGCTTCTTTCAACTGGTTTTACGATCGACAGCCTGGATGCCATGATCATCCGGCAGAAACATCCTCAATCATTTGAAATTGAAGGAGTGCTGTCGGGCCGGACCGAGGTAAACCAGGAAAAGCAGCAAACGGTGAATGTAATAGCTCTTCTTAAGGGCAGTGATCCGATGTTGAATGACGAGTATCTTGTGGTTGGAGGTCACTACGATCACCTGGGTATGGGTGGTGTAAATTCGGGCTCCCGGATGCCGGATACCAATGCGGTTCACAATGGTGCAGATGATAACGCTTCCGGAACGGCTATGGTAATTGAACTGGCGCGAAAACTGGCAGCAGAAGGAGCTCCTGCCCGCAGTATTATTTTCGTTGCCTTCAGTGCAGAGGAGATGGGGTTGCTGGGTTCAAAATATTTCGTTGATAACCCCCCGGTCCCTGCTAAATCAATCGTTACCATGTTCAATTTTGATATGGTCGGTCGGTTTGACAAAGAGAAAAACTCCATCTCCGTGAGCGGAACAGGAACTTCTGCAGAAGCTGATTCTATCCTCTTCCTGTATGAGAAAGAGCTGCCATTCTCCGTTGTTCATGCCCCGGATGGTTATGGACCATCGGATCATGCGGCATTCTATGCGGCGAACATCCCTGTATTCTATTTCAATACCGGCGTTCATACCGACTACCATACTCCGTTTGACGATACCGAACTGCTCGATTTTGATACGGAAGCCCAGGTTGGGGATTTTGCGGCTGAGGTCATCGAAACAGTCGCCGATGCAGAGAATCCCCTTACATTCCGTGAGTCGGGGAGTAAAGTTGCTTCAGGCCGTACTGGCAGGAAGCTGAAGGTGACCCTGGGCATCATGCCTGATTTTGCCGGTTCTGAGAAAAAAGGTCTTCGTGTTGATGGTGTGACAAGTGGCAAACCTGCCGAGCGCGGTGGGATGATCAAAGGCGATATCATCACTTCGATCAACGGCATGAAAGTGGAGAACATCTACGAATACATGTCGCGCCTCTCCAAACTGAAGCACGGACAAACCATTACCGTTGAGGTCCTGCGCAATGAGAAGGTTGAGGTATTGCTGATTCAGCTATAATCTGATTCTTCATGGAAGACCTTTTTTCTCCCTCTTTCCTGCTGAAGTTTGTCAAGTTTGGGATTGTCGGGTTTTCGGGTGTGATTGTCGATTTCTCGATCACATTTGTTTGCAAGGAGTACCTGAAGATTCAGAAATACATTGCCAACGCGATCGGATTTACCCTCGCTGCCACCACCAACTATTTCCTGAACAGGATATGGACGTTTGAAAGTACCAACCCGGATATTTTCTTGGAGTTCAGCCGGTTCTTTATCATTGCGCTGATCGGACTGGGGATAAACACAGCCATCGTGTGGGCGATGTCGGGGAAATTTAAAGTCAATTTCTATGTAGCCAAACTGGTAGCTACCATCGTGGTTACGGCATGGAATTTCCTGATCAACGCCTATTATACATTCGTCTGAGGATTCCTGCGGGTGAACGGATTAACCGCCCTCCCTCTTATTTGGTCTTGGTCATGGTTGAAGGGATGCAGATGATGTAATCTGCTTTTCCAAGATTCTCTTCCAGCAGTTCATCGATATTATCCTGCTCCACGCAGGTGATCGTTACCACGGTTGTCTCGAACGGAAATTTCCGGGCGAAATCTTTCAGATACCAAACCGTCCCTTCATAATTTTCGCTGTGATAAGCTCCGTTATAATGGAGGATCGTGCCTCCCTCTTCCAGGTTCTTGTATATAAAGTACCCCATTGTTGCATCTTTCATCGCCTGGGCTTCAGCAATATACATGGTCTGATGCATAGCGCCGCTTCCGGAAAACATCTCTTTCATGGCCTTGTAACAATTCATGGTTGAGTCGTACTTGATGGGCAACGGGGCAATCATCGCTCGCTGGTATGCGTTGATGCTGTCGAGACCTTCAAATCCTTTGAGATTAACCAGTGCAGCATACCGGCGAGGGATATTGGAGGCGACGAATTTGAGATTATGCTCACAGGCGAAGTCAACCAGAGGAGCATAATCGGTCGAATAGTTGGGCCATAACTTAGCCTCTTTCTCAAAGTCCTTCTTCCGGATAAATTTTTTCGTGTATTCGTCCAGTAAAAGTTGGTTGTCGCGCTCAAACATCTCTGCGGCCAGGACCAGTTTCTCCTGCTTGATTTCAAAAAGGTCTTTGGTGAGTTCAAACTCCAGCCAATGACAGATCGGATTGTTGTGCAGTTCCCCGAAAAAAACTACCTGTGAATCTCCGGCATCTTTTAACAGCTCTTTGTAGGTGGCTTTCTTGCCTTTCGCGTTGAAGATTTTGTATGCCGGTTTGTCGGCCAGGACTGAACTGGAGATCAGCAATCCAATGACGATGAAAAGAATAGATTTGTTTCTCATAATGATGCTTTATTCTGTATCTGTTTCAACTTGTTCATCTGCAGGCTTCGTGTCAACCCAGGTGCCATCCAGGATAGCTTTAAATGTTTCAGGCTGATGAAGTATTTCGATAGCCCGGGCAAGTTCAGGATCGTTTTTAAGCGACGATTCAATCTTTCCCTTCTGATAATAATACCTTGAGATGATCTCCATCCGAAGCAGTTCCCTGATCTGATCCTTATATTTATTGATATCGGCTTCTTTGTCGCGGATCATATGCTCTTTCAACTGATTATACTCCTCCTGGATGGCCTCAAGATAATTCTCCCGTTCGGCTTCTGTTTTCAATCTGTCGAGAGCTTGTTCGCTTCGGGTTGTATAGGTATAATTTTTATCGGCAATGAATGCAAGGAAATCGGAGTAGATGCTGTCGGTGATCACGAACTCACTAACCTCAGGAATATCGGAATGCAACTGCCGGTATTTTGTGGCGTAATCAAAGATTAAAAAGTTCCCGTAGAGTGTCAGGGCGATCTGGCTGAATTTTCTTGGTTTCACTGAGACATCAGGGGAGATCCCTCCTCCGTCATAGACCTTCCTGCCCTTTTTTGTGGTAAACTCACGAATCAGGGAATCAGGAATTTTGGCCGAATAGCCGTTGTTGTCTTTATGACTGTAATCGATTGCCTGGATACACCGTCCACTTGGAATGTAGTATTTCGCCACGGTAATCTTAAGCTGGGCATTGTAGCTGAGGGGAACGACGTTCTGAACCAGACCTTTCCCAAACGTACGCTGGCCAACGATGACGCCCCGGTCGAGATCCTGCATGGCGCCTGCGAAGATCTCGCTGGCTGAAGCACTCTGGTTGTCGGTCAGCACAACCAGCGGAATCTTGAGATCAACCGGAGGATAAAGGGTCTTGTGAACAAAATTTCGCTCCTTCACTTTCCCTTTCGTGGTAACCACCTCCTGGCCCTTTTCAATGAAAATATTCGACAAATCAACCGATTCATTGAGCAATCCCCCTCCATTGTTGCGAAGGTCAATGATGACTCCGCTAATGGGTTGCTTCTCTTTCAGCTTAAGGAAAGCCTGCTTCACCTCTTTTCCGGCTTGCTGTGTAAATCCGGAAAGCTTGATATAGGCAATATCTCCTCCAACGATGCCATAATAGGGGATGTTGTCGATTTTTATGTTTTCACGTGTGATGGTTTTTTCAATAATCTGATCCATCCCATCTCTCTTCACCTTGATCTCAACCTCTGTGCCGGCTTGCCCCTTCAGGATGGCGCTAACCTCGTCATAACTCTTTCCAACGGCCGATTGCCCGTTCACCTCGATGATCTTGTCGCCTGCCATCAGCCCTGCTTTCTCTGCCGGAGAACCTTGATATGGCTCTGAGATGATCACATAATCGTTCTGCTGGTGTATCAGGGCTCCGATGCCTCCATACTGACCTGTTGTAATAAATTTATAGTCCTCTATCTCGGTCTCAGGGATAAAATTGGTGTAGGGATCAAGCGAATAGAGCATGGCATCGATGCCCTCCTTGGTAAGTTCACCCGGCTGGATGTCATCCACATATTCAGCATTCAGCTCCTTGATCACATCCGTATAGATATCGAGGTTTTTCAGAATCTCAAACGTTTGATCCTGTGTCGATTGACTATAAACTAACGGTGCAGTCAGGGCTAAGGAAAAGAAAAGAAAAATATAAGCGTAACGTTTCATAACGGATTATTTCTAAGTTGCAGATTACAGTTGGCAGTTTTTTAATGATTGAGCCGCAATTTATTGCGGCAGTACTTAATTGCTATTCGCTATTCACAATTCTTCCCTCTTCCCTCTTCCCTCTTCCCTCTTCCCTCTTCCCTCTTCCCTCTTCCCTCTTCCCTCTTCCCTCTTCCCTCATCCTTCGTCCTTACTTCCCGGCACCGGATCATATCCGCTTCCTCCCCAGGGATGACACCGTCCAATACGCTTCAATGCCATCCAGCCTCCTTTAAATGGTCCGTGCAGCCTAATCGCTTCAATTCCATAAGCAGAACAGGATGGAGAGTATCTGCATGCCGGCATCAGGTATGGTGAGATGGCTCCCTGATAAACCCGGATAAGTAAAATGAAAAAACTACCCAGAAGCTTTCTCATTCTCGTTCTTTAAACGCTGTAAAAGTAAGATTATTTTCTCCTCAATATCAGAATAGGGGAGGATCTTCTTGCCAGTGTATATGAGAACAATGGCCATTTGTTTTCCGCTATTCATGAGGGATTCAAAGAGCTCCGACCTGTTCTTCCGATAACTCTCACGGATTCGTCGCCGGATCAGATTTCTGTCAGAGGCGTTGTGGAAGGTGGATTTTGGGACCGCAATCATCACCTGTACGGGGAGAGTAGTAGGAAGTGTGGAATGAAGCCAACGGGCTTTCATCGGTAGCGAAACAACCGATAACCCTGAGGTGAAAAGTTGTTGAATAAGCTTTTTGTGGCAGAGCCGCTCTTCTTTGGAAAAAGTCTCTTTCATGCGAATGCATTTTAGTGAAAGAGTTGGTTATCCTTTCTTTTTCTCCCCGGATAGGTATTGTTCAATAGCCATTGTCATGGAAGGAGCGGTGCAGGTAGGTGCAAGAATAGTCAGTTTCAGACCAGCATCTTCTGCAGCTTTCGTTGTTGAGGGCCCGAAAACCCCGATAGCACAACTGTTTTGCTTGAAATTGGGGAAGTTTTTAAACAGGGATTTTATACCTGACGGGCTGAAAAATACAAGCAGGTCAAATCTTTTGATGTCCAGATCTGACAGATCATTTGCAATTGTTTTGTAAATGATAGCCTTTTTATAGGTTACCTTCAGCGAATCCAGGATGTCGGGAATCTCTGCTTTGTGAATGTCTGAGCAGGGGAGCAGGAATTTCTCAGTTTTGTGTTTCTTAATCAGTTCGCTTAGGACGTCAAAACTCTCCTTGCTATGAAAAATCTTACGCTTCCTGTATTGAATGTATTTCTGAAGGTAATAGGCGGTGGACTCCGAAATGCAAAAATACTTCATGGAATCAGGGATCTCTGTCCTCATCTCCTTGGCAATCCGGAAGTAATGGTCTACTGCATTCCTCGAGGTAAATATCACGGCAG
Organism: Bacteroidales bacterium; assembly: GCA_014860625.1. GTDB lineage: Bacteria > Bacteroidota > Bacteroidia > Bacteroidales > FEN-979 > QYOJ01. The sequence goes on from JACZJJ010000151.1 coordinate 17,433, forward strand.
TATAGTCGAGAAGGTTGATCCGTGCTTGCCGGAAGTCTTTTGCCGTAATCCCTTCAATCTTGATAAATTTCCTGAACTCAATATTCAGGTTGAGTTTTTTCGAAAGCTCTCCATAGGGAGACTTCTCAAAATCGGAAGGTTGTGGTTGGCTAATCAGAATGTTCTTAATCTTCAAGACTCGACTTTTTAAAGTGTTCAACGATCTGTTCTTTTCACCAGGAAGCTAGAGGTAGTCAACAATCAGTTTTGCGGCCACGAGTAATGGTAGAATTTCGAGGGTGCAAAGATAGACAAATAAAAAGAAATAGGAAAATCGGGAGAGAGAGATTCCTATTAAAAAGCCCTTAATTACTCTGAAAATTGAAAAACCTCCGAGGAAACCGATTCCAATATAAAGGATCACAATTGATTTCAGGTAGACCGCAAAAACAAGAACAGGGACCAGCAGGATGCCAAGGATTGAGATCGTTATAAGAATATTAAGTTTGTACGCATTGTTGGTGAGATCTGTTTTGAAAATGTGGGCCAGCAGGTTCATGATAAATACCTTGAAGGCCCAAAAACCCGCAACAGCCAAGGTAAGAAGCACATATAGCTGAAATGGAGGGACCGAAAAGGAGGTCTGGTGAAAAATCAGTTGAATGGCCTGGTAAATAA
>JACZJJ010000152.1 GCA_014860625.1 Bacteroidales bacterium
GCATACCAGGGGAGAGAGAGGGTATCGGTTCCGGGGGGGATAAAGGTGCCATCGCCGGGACGGGCATGAATTCCCATAGGTTTCAGCGGATACTGGGCAAACTTGGACGACTGGGCAAAAAAGGCTTCACTGTTAAGGGTAAATGTGTTTGAAGATTGAATCACGGGGAATGAGCTCCGGGTAAAAAACTCAAGCGCCCGATATGCCAGAAAATCAAACAGTGTCGTATGAATGGAAGGTGTTGTATCTTGTTTGCCCGAATTGAGCACCGGGTGTTCCAGGATAGGTTTGAACCGTTCCAGGGGAACCGCCTGAAGGTCCGTTTCATTTGAAAGCGATTGACGGTAATTCAGGATAATTTCATAAAGGATTCGTTTGGCATCCCACTCTTCGGGATTCTCAGAATTATTGCCCTCCAGGGCCGACCTGCCACTGATGCGGTACTGATTCCACTGGTAATAGTTGGAATAAAGTTCTCCCAGGATGGAGTGAAGGATCTGGGTAACCGGCTCGGCGGAGGTTTCTATTTCGCTCTTCAATTCATTGATAGCCCCCAGTGAAGAATTTTCCTCAAACGTTGAATTCAAGCTAATCCGATAAAGGATTGCTTTAACCAGCTGGGGGTTGTCCTGCTCCTCCATTGCCTGCATGTAAATTTTGTGAACAACAGCCAGGGCGGAATTGGGCAAGCCCTCTTTCGCCAGTGAATCAACTTCAAGCCAGAGAGAGTCATAACTGCCAACTGCTGACTGCCAACTGCCAACTTCCGACTCTCCCCGTTTTCTTCTAATAAGTTAAAACAATATAAACCGGCAGGTGATCGCTGAAGCCGCCAATGTATCCGCGTTTGTATGCGTAGCTGCGAAAAGGGGTAGGCTCTTTCGCTCCTTCGGGATCAAGCATCCACGACTCGCTGAAGATCGATCCGGAGGGGGGATTGATCGCAGGGGAATTCTTTTTCTTCTTGCCCAGCAGGTTTCCCGAAACGATGATCTGGTCAAACAAATCCCAATCGCGGTACCACAAAGTGCCCTCTCCTTCCGTGTAAGCATTGTAAAAAAGGTTATATAACTCCCTGGATTCCGGTTTTTTATCAACTGGCAAAGCTTCAAGAGCAAGAGCTACGCTTTCATCAGAGGGCTCGTCATTGAGATCCCCCATGATCAGAATCCGGGCAGACGTGTTCATGGCAAAGAGGGAGTCTACTACATGTCGTAACAATGTTGCATTCTCAATCCGTTTGGGTCTGGTCTTCTCTTCGCCTCCCGACCTCGACTTCCAATGGTTGACAAAGAGATGGAGGGTGTCTTTCGCCGGTCCCAGAAGTTTGACATAGAGGATATCCCGGGTTTGAAACTTCGCAGAAGCAGCAACCGCCTGATGTGACAAGTAGGTCAGTTTATCGCTCCGGAAGATCAGCGCCACATCGATCCCTCTCGGGTCAGGTCCCTCCTCCAGAATGACCTGGTAGGGAGCCTTCTGAAGAGGTGTGGTACGAACAAGATCTTCCAGCACCTGCCTGTTCTCCACTTCAGCAAAGCCAACAATGGCCGGCAGATTCAGACTGTCGATAGCAACAAGCACCTTCGCCAGGTTGGAGAGTTTCCGGAAATAGCGTTCACCATTCCAATCTTTCTCCGACCCGGGAAGGAATTCGTTGTCGTTCTTATGCTTGTCGTCAATGGTGTCGAAAAGATTCTCGACATTGTAGAAAACCACCTTCAGCTGTTGCTTCTCCTTCTGACCATATCCTGAAACCCCAGATGCCAGCAGAAGTAGTATAAGTGGAAGAAATCTAACGCTAAAATTACTCATCCAGTGATCCAGTTATCCAATGATCCAGTTATCCAGTGATCCAGTGATCCAGCATCCAGTACCTAGTCCGTCACGATCACCAGGTACTTGGTCACGCTCCAGAAGGCTTTCGGATCAGTGATCTGCAGTGCCTGAACCAGTTTCTTGTCACCTGTGAGTTTGTAGGAGGTGGTCGGATGTTTGGAGAGCACCTCAGCTTTCTTGCTCAGGATGGGAATCTCGGTGGTTTTACGGATATCGATCCGGGTGAAACCGCTCTTATCAAAGTCGTCGAGCATCTCTTTACCCTTCAGGAGTCCTCCTTTGATCACACCTTTTTCTTTCAGGTCTTTGGCCGTGCCGATGATGTAATAAGCGGTGTTGAGGGCCGTAGTTTGCTGTTCAATGGTCTGGGTCTGATCCGTGATTTTGTTCGACTGTTGCTTGACGGTTTGAGAAAGGTTATCGATCTGCATATTTGCAGCTTCAATATCAATATTCATCTTCGCAAGTTTCTCACGGAGTTCTTCAATTTCGGCATCCTTGAGAGCAATCTCTTTGTTTACCCGGTCAACCAGTTTCTGGAGCTCGGCCACCTGGAGATTGGAGTTTTTAATTTTCCGCTGAAGGGTATTGAGGGTCTCCCTGTTTTTCAGCATCAGGGAATAGATTGTCTGGATATCGCTTTTGATCTGTTCTTTGGCAGATACTTTGAGTTCACCTCCACGATCGGTGCTGAGGGAGATGATGTTCTCTTTCATTTTAATCGTATCCAGCGTACTTTGAATATCATTGATGGAGTAAATGAAGTCGTTGATCGCTTCATCTTTCTGCAACGCCTGGGTCATCAGGCTGTCGTTGCGCGACTGCAGTTCTTCTGCTTGCCTTTTTGCTTCTCGCCCACAGGCAAAGAACACGGGGATAAGCAGGATTAGGAAATACTTTTTCATAACGAATTTGGTTTGATTTAACAACAAAGGTAGAAAGAAATAACGCCAATTCTGTTTAAGAAGTATAAAAATGGAAAATATCTGGTTTATGGTGATATAATGACAGGCTCTTCAAGGACAAACAGTTCTGCCATGCCATTTTCCACACTGAACAGATCCTTCTCAATGTTCCAGATATAGACCTTGAGGCTGGCAGCTCCCGGCGGTATCTGAGAGAGGAAAAATCCATTTTTGAAATGCGTTGTCTCCCCATTCCATGCAGGCCTGAACCAGTAAAGTGAAACCCTCTCGTATTGAAGCGTTTGACCGGTTGTATCCTTCACCTCTGCTACCATCCAGGTGTGAAACGGTGCCACCGGGGAGGATATCTCAGCAGTGATGCCAACATAAGCCGATTTGCCCTCAAGATCGGGAAGTGTGGCAGTATAGAGCCGAAAATACTCCCAGTCTATCATGCCGGAGGTGTGAAGATTGCTGTCTTTGGCAATTAATACCCTGGATGCCGTTATGTTGCGTTTCAGCAGGTAGCGCTGATTTAAGGTCGAAGAATCCACGATGTGGTAATCCTGGTGAAAGAAAGTCAGGTCGGTCGCGTCTGCAATCTGGAAGTCGGAGATGTTTTCCGGAAAGTTGGTGAAAGAGATCTGTGCCTCGGTGCCATCTTCGCAGAAATCGTAAAACGACCAGCAAAAGTGGGTCAGACGCTTTCCACTCACAATGGGTGGATACTCTCCCTGAGGATGATTTTTTTTAACAGTTTGATAGAAACTGAAGGGTATCAGGTCTTCAATATAAAAACCCGCATGAGTCAGGTTGAGATGTGTGATAAAATGGAAGGGAATAAGCAGTGCCGGAAGCAGGATGATCAGTGCAACTTTCGAATGAAGAAGCCGGGGGAGGTCGTCGGCAGCAAAGCAGAGAGCCCCGACAAACAACGGAAAGAGAAAGAGAGCTACCCGGTTCTCCGGATAGTTCACCTGGAAAACGAGATGAAGCAACAGGGCTCCGACGAGGTTGCCTGTAAGGAAAAGGGTGAACACAAGCTTTGGGGAAAACAGATTCTTCTCTTTGATTAAACGGGCAATTCCAGCCGCTACGATCAGGAGGAAAAGGACTCCCACCAGGATGAGCAGGTAGCTGTTATCCGTGGAGAAAAGTCGGGAGAAAAGGGTCTTCACCGTATCTTCCCAGATGCCGTTTCCCCCTCCGGTGTATAGCAATCCTTTGGCTTTGAATTCAAAAGAGATCATGGCAAAAAACACAAGAAACGGGATGCCGATGAGTGTTATCAGGCTCGTGGAAACAATCCGTTTTCTGAGGGTAGGAAGTTGACCTGAGAACCAACTAAAGAGAAAAAGGTAGATGATGAGGAGCAGGTAGGTGTTGAACAGGCTCAGGTTGGCCAGCGTGGCGAATGCACCCCAGAGGATCACGGAGACAAGCCGGCGGGCGGAATAGTGTTCCGACATCCGGATGAGGTAATAGAGAGCAGGCATCAGGAGAGCCATGGAGATTCCGTATCCACGTGAGAGGCTGAAGAATTCGAGAAGTCCGTGCGACATCAGCAGGGAGATGAAAAATGCCCAGCGTACCACCGGCCGTGTGAAGAACTTTCCACTCTTCCATACATAGAGGCAAAACAGCGGAAAGAAGATCAGGTTAGCCAGCCGGATAACGAGTGGGGACAATCCAAAAATCCGGTAAAACAGGGCGGAGATGGCGGAGTTCAGGATGTGGTTGTTGGCATCCCAGTGAGAGGAATAAGGTAGGAATTTTCCGATCTGGATGTAGTAATGGAAGGTGGCGATTTCGTCATGAACCAGAGGAACATAAATGGCCCGGAGCCAGAGGTAAGTCCATACCAATAGCGACAACGCCAGGAAAACAATAAGGGACGATTTATTTTTCATTGGCCGAAAAAGCAGAGAACGAAAATACATTTTTTTGCTTTATCTTCGTCCTCATGGAACATGATCTTCATAGCGAAGAGTTGCTGATCAAGCAATTCGTGGAACGGTTGGCCCCGTTTACGGATCACGACTGGCACGAGTTCTGGAGCCGGATGACCCTATCAGAGTTCAACAAGAATGACCTCCTCTTAAAATCGGGACAAGTAGAGAACTACCTGAACTTCCTGGTTTCAGGTATTGCAAGGTTATGCCTCTCTTCAGACACGAAGGAATTTACCCTCCGGTTCAACTTCCCCGGCCAGTTTTTCAACGCCTACTCCTCCTTTTTTACCCGAACCCCGTCCAGCTACTCCATTAAGGCTATCACAGATATCCGGTTATACCGAATGAGTTTTAATCAACTGGAGGAGCTGTACAAAGTAGCCACAAACGCTCCAACCATTGGGCGGCGTGCTCTGGAGTACTTCTATCTCCTGAAAGAGCAGCGGGAGATCCGATTGTTGTGTTTTACAGCTGAAGAGAATTACAGGGAATTGCAAAAGGAACAACCCGATCTTATACAACGTATTCCCCAGAAATACCTTGCCTCCTACCTGGGAATCACGCCACAAAGCCTTAGCCGGATCCGCAGACAGCTAAGCAATAAGGCCTGATCCCTGCCTCCCTCCTTAGTCATTTATCAAAATATCACATGAAGCATAGTTGATTAATTACCATATGGTAATTAATTTATTATACTTTGACCTTATTTTTACGTGTCAACTAATAACAACTCAAGTTCTCACCATGAAAAAAGTTATCCTTCTCCTGTTAGTATCCCTATCAATCCAATCATTTGCGCAAAACCCATTAATCAACAACAGCAATGGAAACCGTGATGGCATGTTGTGGTTTGATCTCAGCGCTCTCAACTGGGTCGATGCCTTCGACTCTCTTAATACTATCCTGCAAGAAAGATATCCCTATACCGAATGGAAATCCATTAACTGGGATCTGAAAAAGAACCAAGTCCGACCGAAAATTGTGGAGGCACAAAACGAAGGAGATCCGGTGATGCATACTGAAACGCTCTTTGAATACCTCTATTCCGTACCCGACGGGCATGTGATGTACCGGGGGGATGTTGGTGAATTCAGGCAAGCAAGGATGGCCGGGACCTTCGGAATCAATATGATTCCCATCACTGATGGCAGCATCGTAGCAAATATTGTGGCTGAAGGAGGTCCAGCCTGGATGGCCGGAATCCGTAGCGGGGATGAGATCCTGCTGTGGAATGGAATGCCGATTCTGAATGTACCGGAGCTGGAAGTTTATAACAATTTCGGGGGATTGGCCACCAACTATGCAACTGAAGATGGCCGTCTGATCAGCAGGTATGAGGTGTTATCAAGAGACTCTGTGGGTGCAGAGGCAGAGGTGACATTCCAGTCTCATGCCACCGGAAGTCAGCAAACCGTCGTGCTGACTTCCATTTCTGATGACTATGCATTGATGATGCAGGCCTATTTTCTCACCATCCCGATGCCGGATTTTGACAGTGTTGTGACCTATAAAATTCTGGATGACCAGATTGGTTACTTGCGCATATTGCATGAGGGTTCCGATGCAGAGACAATCGAAGCGATCAGGCAGGATCCTATCTATCTTGGTGTGAAAGAGGCGATTGCCTATTTTATTGAACACAATATCAATAAACTGATCATTGACCTGAGGTTCAATGCAGGAGGGAATGATCTTTTGGGATCTGCCATCTCCGGTTTCTTTCTCGAGACACCTGACTTTTACGAATATGTCACCGGTACCAGTGATGATGGTTTCGCCATCATTGATTCCATCATCACTGTGCCTGAATCTCCCCTTTTTGGAGGTGAAGTGGTGGTCATGGTAAGCCCCAACTGCATCAGCACCGGCGAGGGGATCCCCATGATGATCCAGCGATTACCCAATGGACGTGTCATCTCCTTCTGGGGGACGAACGGTTCGTTCGGGATAGTCCCAAATGCGGTGTTTATGACTGATTCACTTCAGTACATTCTGTTCCCTTACGCCCGCTCCCTGACTCATGATCAGGTGATTCAGCTTGACTCGGATTCCTTGCTGGTAGGGGGAGTCCAACCCGACATCAAAATTCCGCTGACAGTAGAACGGGTCATTGAACAATGGCAGGAAGGGAAGGATGTAGAGCTTGAATACGCGATCAGCACCCTGCTTGACATTCCGGAAGTTACACTGCAAAAGGAGTATAGGATTTATCCCAACCCGGCTGATGCCCTCGTCCATATCAAATACGATTCGAAGAAGCCAATAACCATCTGGATCACTGATGTAAACGGCAGACTGGTCAAACTTGCCGGAGAGGTTATTTCCGGTCAAGCCATTGATATCAGCAGTCTGCCTGCCGGCCTCTATTTTTTAACTATTGATGATAATAAACGATATCGTGTAGAGAAGTTATTGATTCAGTAATACAGGTGCCGTGGTGCCGTGGTACCATGGTGTTGAAAGAATTTCAAACCAATTAGATAAATAAACCATGAAAAAAATTCTAACCATGTGCCTGATCTCCGGATCATTGATGGGGATCCTGTCCGGAATCGTGTTCACCGGATGCAGTAAGAATGACACTTCACCGGAACCAACGCCTGTAATCAACTGGCAGGATCTCGCTCACTTTACGGCGGTTGTGACAGAATCCATCGTATACGGACAAACACCTGAAGGACTTAGAGTAGACCTCTATTTTGAAGGACCCATAACAGGTGATTCAATCAATGGTTTCATGAGCGGCATCGATTATTATCTTGCCCGAACCAATGACCCGGATAAAATAAATGCATACGCAACGATAGTTACAAACGATGATGCACTGATAACAGTCCATATTACAGGGTTTGTGTATGATGATGGAACCATTCAGGATGAGATTGTACGATTTGAGTCGGGCTATAAGAAGTATAGCTGGCTGAACAATACACAACTTACAGGGAATGGCATGATGACCTCCGACACTACATTCGAGATCGATTATTTTTATGCGAAGTAGATCTATTCCATAGAATATGTATAACCCAGAAAAATAGTACCAACACTATGAAACGTCGACAATTTATTTATAACACAGTTGCTGCGACTGCAGGCGCAGTAATCCTGCCTAACCTTTGGGGATGCAATAAAGAAGACAATTCGATCACTCCTTTGCCAGCCTCATCACCATTTTACAAGTATCTGGAAGCTTCAGGCACACACTATGAAGTTGGGAAACAAATAGGAAGCTATTATAAAAGTGAGATAAATGCAGCGCAACTGGGAGTCAAGGACCTGCTGGTAACGATTAATGGAATCGTTCAGTCAGCACCGGATGTATTTTACCAACCCTTTTTAAATGCAGCTGAAAATGTATTCCCCGACTATGTAGATGAGCTAAAAGGTATGGCTGATGGCTCTGGAATAAGCTTTCAGCAACTATTTACAACAAATCTAATGATGGAGATTATTTATCTCTATTATGAATTATCTGGAAAGAAGACTCCCATCATACCTGGCAATCTCGGCTGCAGCACAGTAGCTTATGCAAAAAACGGGAAGCTTTTCCTGGGACACAATGAAGACCTGTTTACCTGTTTTATTAACAGCATGTATGTAGTTAAAATTTCGATACCTGGGAAGCCCCAGTTTGTTGGTCTAAACTATCCAGGAATATTGCCCGGAATGCCTCCCTGCATGAATGAGGCAGGAATAGTACAGACCGGCAATGACATCTGTGGTCAGCATATTGAACCATCTGTTCCAATGGTATTTCATTTCCGTTCAGCCATGGATGCCTCTTCATTGAGCGATGCAATTTCCCGTGTTACTATTCCCGAAAGGGCAAGAACCATGACACACAATTTAGGATCATTTCTGGAGAACAAGATTGTTTGCGTTGAAGCCGCCCCCTCTAAGCATGAACAGCATGAAGTGGATAACTTTTTTGTTCACACGAACCATTTTATACTTCCTGAGATGACTGACATACAATTGGACGAAGGGACTCTCCCTTCTTCCATTTCAAGATTCGATGTGCTTACGGCCGAAGCTGGGCCTTATTCTGACAATCCTTCAGCAGTTTCAGGAGGTTTGTTGACAGGTTTTTTATCCTCACATGAAGGGGAATACAGCCCATGTGTGCACGATCACGGAGGTGCAAGTACGTTGGGCCATGCCGTGTTTGATTTTCAGAATAAAAATTTAAAAATGAATTATTCAAATCCATGTTTGGGAATTTCTAAAATATATAACATCTAATAAGTACCATTTTTACAAACTAAACACAACCCATGAAAAACAAAATCACCATTTTTCTGATCCTCCTCTCATTGATAGGGATCATCGCCAATACCTCCTGCAAGAAAAAGAGTAATGAAGAGGTGCAACCAAACAAAGTTGACGTCATTTTCAATAACATTCCTTATCCAACTGAGAAGTATGTACGGATAGGATACACCCTCAGGATGTGGGAGTATGAAAAAGAGGGTCTCGTTCTGGATAAAATCGTGGTACTGGACGGGAATACAAAAGGGGAACTGATGACCATTGGGAAGGATGAGTTGCCTCTCATTTACAAAGATCCACTGACCCCAGATCCCTTTTTTGCTGTAAATAAGTTAACCCATTATTACCTTTCGATTCAGCTACCCATTCCATTGGGAGAGGAGATTCCGGCAACAGTGTCCCATCAGTTTGTTTTTATGGATACCATTGCGAACCAATCTGTAACAATAGAAGGAGGGGTGTTTTCTCCCCGGAAAAATGAAACACCGGTAGCGATCTCTTCTCCGGTAAAAGGCAGCAATTGGTTGTTTATCAATCAGTCCACCTATGATTATCATTTTTACAAAATGTTGTTTTTTGAAGGCCAGATCTATCGGAGTGAGATTTATGCTTTTGACAATTTGCAATTAAATGATGACCTGTCAGAATATTTTGAAGGGAATCCCAAGGTGAATGAGTCCTATTTCAACTACAGGGATACACTGTATGCAGTGGGAGATGGGACCATTATATCACTGGTAGATGGGTTGCCCGAAAATGACGGAGATTCAGCTACTGTTGTTTTCAATACCTTTCTGGAACAGGCTGGAAATTATCTTTCATTGGATATTGGCGGAGGCTTTGTGGCATCGTACATGCACATTGTTCCAAACTCATTTTTTGTCAGCCTTGGAGATGTTGTAAAAGAGGGCGATCCACTTGCGCTCCTTGGGAATTCAGGACATTCAACTGGTCCTCACCTGCACTTTCAGGTTTGTCAGGGACCCGATATTATCCGGTCGGAAGGGGTGCCATTCGTGTTGAAGAAATATACAAAAACGTTTGAATTTCCAGCTGGGCCCATTCAAAATACCGTCATATATAACGCAATGATGGAAGAATTCGCAATAATTATGTTTGATTGACACGTTGTAAACGGAAAAAATCCGCAGGTTCTAACTGATCTTCCTGCGGGAATAAGACAAATCCTCCTGGCTGGAGCCTTTGGATTCCGGACCAGATGTCAAAGGCAACGTTAGAAAGAATGTCGATCCGTTGCCTGGTACAGACTCAACCCACAGTTCTCCGCCAAGTAAAGCGGCTAATTTTTTTGATATGAAGAGGCCTACCCCGGCTCCCTGGAATGGCCTTGAATAGGTGTCGTCAACCTGTCTGAAGGGTTCAAAGATCAGGTCGTAATGCTCCCGGGCTATTCCGATCCCGGTATCTTTCACATAGAATGTAACATACTGTTTTCCTGTCCAGGCCTCCTTCTTATATCCGATCTCCACCATTCCATTGGCGGTAAATTTCACGGCATTTTTTATCAGGTTAACCAGGATTTGCTTTAGCCTTGACTGATCTGAATAGAGCGGTAATTCAGAAGCTGCATGACCGGGATTGAATTTGACAGCAAGGTGTTTCTTTCGTTCCATGATCTTTTCCTGCCCGGCGACTTCCAATGCTTCATTGACAATTGAGTGAATGTTCACGGCCTCATGTTTGAGCTTGATATCCCCTGTTTCAATCAGGGTGATGTCAAACAGATCCTCCACTAGTTTGAGAAGAATGTGTCCGTTGTCGTGAATTGTTTTTCCATAAGCAGCCATCTCTATCGCAGGGGTTTCCTCATTGAGCAAAGCAGAAAAGCCGATGATGGCATTGAGAGGGGTTCTGAATTCATGGGACATGGTAGCCAGGAATGCTGACTTCAGCCGCTCTGCCTCCTCAGCCTTTGTCAGCGCCTCCTTAAGCTGTTGTTCCGTGTGGGAGATCCGGAGCATGGAAGTGATCTGGGCTGCAAGTTCAGCTTTTTCAATTGGACGGATAAGAAATGCATCGGCTCCCGCGCTGAATCCTTTTACCTTGTTTTTTGTGCCTGTTTCATAAGCGGAGATAAGGATCACGTGTATATGCCTGGTCTTATCATTGGTTTTCAGTCGTTTGCATACTTCATAACCATCCATCTCCGGCATCAACACATCAAGAAGAATCACATCTGGCTGCTTCTGACCGGCAAGTTCGATTCCTTCTTTCCCCGAATGGGCGTCAATCACAAGGCAATCAGGGATGGCATCTTCCAGCGTTGCTCTAACAGAAGTCAGGTTTCGATGGCGGTCATCAATAACGAGTATCTTGCTCATGGATCATGAGATTTGGCAGTGAGAACTAGATTAGAAACTCCTTCCTGTTTAACGATGAAATCCGGCAAAGGTTACACCTTCCGGTTCACCAGCGAATAGATCACCGGAATAAAGAAGAGGTTCAGCAGTGTGGAGGTCAGCAATCCCCCAAGGATCACTTTGGCCATGGGACTCTGGATTTCATTGCCAGGCAGGTCGCTTCCCAGTGCCAGAGGCAACATCCCCAATGCAGCACAAAGGGCTGTCATTACAATGGGATTCAGTCTGTCCAACGAACCTGAAAGAACACGTTTATAAAGAGGGATGCCATCTTCGCGAAGATGCTCATAACGCGATACCAGGAGGATTCCGTTTCGTGTAGCGATACCGAAGAGTGATATAAACCCGATGATGACGGGGATACTGATCACTCCGGTCGTCAATACCACAGTGAAAACACCTCCGATCAGCGCCAGCGGGAGATTCATCATGATGATAGCGGCGGTCTTGAATTTCTTGAACTCCTGGAAGAGGATGAGAAATACGACCAGGATGGCACCGATCATCGACCAGAAGAGGATCTGCGAAGCAGCCTCTTCACTCTCGAACTGACCTCCGTATTCGATCCTGTACCCTTCAGGAAGGGTGATTCCAGCATTGATAACCTCTTTGACCTCATTCACCGTGCTGCGCAGGTCGCGACCGGCAACATTGGCCGAAACCACGATCTTACGCTGCATGTTCTCACGGTTAATGGTGTTTGGTCCGGTGGCCGAAACTACATCGGCGATGAAGTACAACGGAACTTTGTGGGAGGAGGAAGGGTTATCACCATGAGGTACCGGTGCATCCGGAAGCCCGAAACGGGTATCCACCGGGATGTTCCGGATCGCTTCCATGTCGGCACGGTTGGTCTGGTCGTATTTCACGGTGATGTCGAAGGTTGAAACCCCTTCATACACCTGCGAAACCACCTTTCCGGCCAGGGCGACATCCACGAACTCTGCAAAATCAGGCGTCGATATCCCAAAACGTGCCAGCATCTCTCTGCGGGGTTTAATCTGAAGCTGCGGGCGTTCTATCAGCATTTCCACATTCAGGTCGGCAAGGCCCGGTACATCCGCAATTTGATCGCGGATCTCGTTGGCAATGCCATAGATACGGTTAAGGTCGTCGCCGAAGACCTTGATCGCGATGTTCGAACGTGTGCCACTCAGCATGTGATCAATCCGGTGGGAGATGGGTTGCCCCACTTCCACGCTGACTCCACGGATGGTCGACAAACGCTCCCGCGCTTCGGCAAAAACCTCATCACGGCTTCGGTCATTCAGCTCAAAAGGAACCTCGATCTCCGAGCCGTTGGTCCCCAGGGCATGTTCGTCCAGTTCGGCTCTGCCCGTCTTTCGTGCCACAGTTATGGCTTCAGGGATTTTCATCAGCTCCTGCTCCACCAGTTGCGCCAGCTTGTCCGACTCCTCCAGAGAGATGCCAGGCTGTGTATTGGCCATGATGGTCATGGAGCCTTCGTTGAAAGGTGGAAGGAAGCTGCGTCCCAGCGAAAAGAGAAAGATCAGTGAGACGGCAAACAGGATGATCCCTGATAAGACAATCTTCCACCTGTTGTTCAGCGCCCTGGCAAGTCCTGCCTCATACCCCCGTTTCAGGATTCTGACGATCCAGGCATCGCGATCGGCTCTGCGGGCCATATGCTCACTAGAAAGCCAGAAGCTGCAGAGCACTGGTGTTACGGTTATGGCTACCAACATGGAAGAGAAGAGGGCGACGATAAATGAGATTCCTAACGGTTTCAGCATCCTTCCCTCCATTCCACTCAGGAAAAACAGCGGGATGAAAGTAACGATGATGATCAGGGTAGCGTTGAAAATCGATGAACGGATCTCCGTACTACCTTTGTACACGACCTCCAGGATACCTGTACGGTCACCCTCCGGCTTCCGGAAGTTTTCCCTGATTCGCCGGTATACATTCTCCACGTCGATGATGGCATCGTCGACCATGGCGCCAATGGCAATCGCTATCCCACCGAGGCTCATAGTATTGAGTGTAAACCCAAACCAGTTGAGGGTAAGGATCGCCATAAAGAGCGAGAGGGGCAGGGCCAGAAGCGAGATGACGGCAGATTTCCAGTTGTTAAGGAAGAGGAAGAGAATGATTACCAGAAAGAGGGCTCCCTCCATGATCGCTTTTTCTACGTTGGCAATGGCGCTTTCGATGAAGCTAGCCTGCCGGAAGATGTTGGTGGAGAGATGAACATCGCCGGGAAGTGTCTTCTGAATCTCTTCCACCGCCTGATCCAGATGTTTGGTTAGCTCCACCGTGTTGGTATGCGGTTGCTTGTTAACCGATAGAAGTACAGCCGGCTTCCCGCGTTCGGATGCCGTCCCGAGTTTCGGCGATTTGGCCCCGATCTTCACTTCCGCTACATCCTCAATCTTAACCGGAATCCCTTTCACATTCTTGATGACGGCTTTTCCCAGTTCAGCAGGATCAGAGGTTCGGAGCAGGGCTCGGATCGTATATTCGTTGCCATACTGGTTCAGGATGCCGCCCGACGCGTTTATGTTCAGGTTCTCAACAGCATCCAGCAGCTCTCGCAAAGTGACATCGAAGTAGTTCATCTTCTGAGGGTTGGCCTGGATCTGGTACTCCATGATCTCGCCACCGATTACCGTGATCTGGGCGACTCCGGGGATGGAGAGCAGGGGAGGGCGGATCTGCCAGTCTGCCAGCGTACGAAGTTCCATCAGGCTGGTCGTATCGGCCGTAAGCCCTATGATCATTGCTTCGGCTAGCAGTGAAGATTGAGCTCCCAGGGTGGGGATTCCAACCCCTTCGGGCAGGCGTTCGGAAACGCCGGTCAGCTTCTCAGTGACGATTTGCCGGGCGCGGTAGATATCAGTCCCCCAGTTGAACTCCACCCAGATCACAGAGAACCCCGTTGTAGAGGATGAACGAACACGACGTACGTTGGTAGCCCCGTTTACTGAAGTTTCGATAGGCAACGTTACGAGCCGCTCCACCTCTTCGGATGCCATCCCCGGGGCTTCCGTCATCACCACAACAGTAGGTGCGGTTAGATCTGGGAAAATATCCACCTCCATATGCCAGGCTGTAATGGCTCCTGCAATGGTGAGGATCACGCCGGCAAAGAGGGTAATGAACCGGTTATTGAGAGCGAACTTGATGAGTTTGTTTACCATGGCTCCCTCCTTTTAATGCGCGTGTCCGTGAGGTATGGATGACGAGAGCGAGGCCATCTTAACCTGGGTAGTACCTGTTGTCACCACACGTTCTCCTTCCCGGATGCCGTTAAGGATGACCACATTACTCCCATCGTTATCACCCACTTCCACTTCCCTTTTTTCAAACAACTCTCCGTCAATCTGTATATACACATATAGAGTTCCTGCTTCATCGGTGAGGGCAGATAACGGGATCACCAGTGAGGATGGTCTCGCTGCCAGCTTCAGGTATACTTCTGCAAAAGAACCCGGGACAATCTCCCCGTGGTTGTCGAATTCGAAAAAAACAGGGGTGTAAAAGGTATAGTTGTCGGCCGTCTTCCCAAAGGAGACCAGTTTTCCTCCCAGCTCTTTGATGTCATGGACTTCATTGTTGTATAGGGTCTTGAAGCTGGCCGATACCACTCCCGGCAGTTTTGATGAGAACCGGGGGGATACGTCGGCTTTCAACACAAGTTTCCGGTTTTGTGAAACCATTGCGAGAGGTTCTCCTACCGTTACATAGTCACCCTCATGAACATAGACAGTTTTAAGGAATCCGGTGATGGGAGAGAAGATCTTTTTCCCCCCCGAGGTGACGTTGCGGGTAAGGGCCTCGTAACGGGTAGTGGCTTCCGCTAGGGATGTCTGAGCCTCAAGAAATTGCTTTTGTGAGATGATATTCTCTTTGATAAGCTCTTCGGCCCGCGTGAAATCGGATTGAGCCTTTTCAAGCGCGGTCAAGGCAAGCGAGATTTGGGTCTGCAGGTTGTCTTCAGACAGATCGCTTGTCTTGATGGTAAAGATCCATTGATCTTTTTGTACCCGGATGCCGGTAAGCAGATCAATACTCCCCGATTTCACCATGCCTGAGGCAGTAGCTGGTACCATCACTTCGTCGCCCCTTGCCGGCAGCACCTGTCCGCTGGTTTTGATTACCTGGTTGAATGGACGGCGAACAACAGGCTGGGTTGAGAAGTCGGTCTTCCATGCCTGCTCCTTTGTGTAGATGATCAGGTTTCCGTGGCTCTCTTCCACTGGAGGAACCTCATGGTCGGAGAGGTAAACAGGAACAGTATCGAGGTGAAAGACCACCGGATTTCCATGGAACAGGGCCTCCACGGATATCACTGCGATCCCTTCGCTTTCGGGTGTATATACCGCATGATAGATTCCG
>JACZJJ010000020.1 GCA_014860625.1 Bacteroidales bacterium
CTTCTGTTCGAGGTGCAGGCCAACGACAGCCTGGCAGAACTTGTTACGCTGCAATCGGCGGAACTGCTGGCACAGAAAGAGTTTCTGCAAACTATGGAAATCTCTCAAACTGATCTTGACAGCCGCTTATTGACCCAGCGCAAATCGGGAACACTTATCGCCATCCTGATCCCATCCATTCTTTTCCTTTTAATACTCCTTGTGTTAATCTGGCTCATCATCTTCCGGCATCGGATGCTATCGATGTTCAACCACCTGAACGACCGTTGGAATGAACTTTCCAAACGACTTGATGATCAGGAGAACGCGTACAAGCAGGAGCTGAATGCAATCAGGGCTGAACTGCAAACTTCTGGGAAAGAGGTTAAAACCATTATTCAGAAACTGGCAACAGAGACAGATGAAAAATTTCAGAACCTGGAAAAATTAGTAAAAGAGGAACAGGTATCACACGAAGTAAAACACGCTGAGACACATAAGGAGTATGAGGTATTGAAAGGCAGTTTACAAAAAAGTTATGATTCCCTCACGTCAGATCTGTCGGGGTTGAAAGAAGAGTTGTCAAGTACAGCAAAAGAACTGACGTCAAAGTTAAAGGAGCTAATCAAGCAAAAACCGGACTAATTTCTATCCGAAGAAAATTATTTTTCTGATTTCTTTGGTTTGAGAGGAACAATTCCCGCCATCTCGCCGAGGACATTCACAAGGTCAGCTCCTTCAGGAACAATGATCTTGGCATTTTCCTGCAGTGCTGCCTCCACCATTTGGATCTTCCTGAGAACCTGTGCATTCCCGATAAAGTACTTTTCAGCTGCTTCATTTACGAGCTGAATTGCCTGCGCATCACCCTCAGCCCTTAAAATGGCAGCTATTTTAATCCCCTCTGCTTTGCGAATTTCGGCCCGTTTCAAACCATCGGCCTGGGTCTCCTGAGCAGTGGCAAAATCGATTGCGGCAATTTTCTCATTCTCCGCTTTTACGATCTTATTCATCGTTTCCTGAACATCCTTAGGTGGATCGATCTCCTTTAGCTCTGTACGCACAATCTCAATTCCCCAGTGGGCAGTTTCATCAAGAAGGGTACCATGCAACTCTTTATTGATCTTGCCCCGTTCGCTGTTTGCCGATTTCAGGGTCATCGTTCCAATGATGTTCCTCAATGTTGTACGGGCCAGGTTAACAATCTGATATTCAATACGATTAACATTGTATTGCGATGCCTTAACGCTCATCTCATCGTCCTTGATCTTAAAATAAACCTGGGCATCCACCTTTGCATTGAGGTTATCGTTCGTGATAATCTCCTGTGGCTCGGCATCAATCATTTTTTCCGTAATATTGATTTGGTACATTTTGTCAATACCCGGGATAATCCATGAAAAACCTGGGGCGGCGAAATGATGGTACTTTCCGAAGCGCTCCACCAAACCTCTGTGGGTTGGCCTGATAATCCGGATTCCGGCAAAAAACAGAATGATGATAACGGCAATTATAATTGCCCATGCAATTCCTGTCATAGGTACTTGGGTTTTGAAGGGTTTACACTAACTTTGCACTGGTTTTAGTCACAAACATACAAATATATATCTATACAAACAACACAACCATCGAACCTAAATTAAAACTATTCCCAATGAAAACTCTTATTTCACATTTTGCTATTCTTGTGATGGCCTTCGGCCTGTTTACACAATGCAGCACGGAAACCCGAACAGCTGAACAGATTACATTTGACTCTCTGATGCAGGTAAAAGTAGCTGAATTTGCAGTTGTAAAGCTCACGACAGATCTATCGGCACTTTCGGTGAACGAGAAAAAAATGATCCCCATGCTGATCGAAGCTGCACAGATCATGGACAACCTTTTCTGGCAGCAAGCCTTCGCCGAAAACAAGGTCGCATTCCTCGACAGTCTGACCAATGCAGATGCTAAAAAATTCGCCATGATCAACTATGGCCCCTGGGAACGGTTGAATGGGAACAAGCCGTTTCTGCCTGATTATGGTGATAAACCTGCAGGAGCAAATTTTTACCCTGAGGACATGACCAAGGAGGAGTTTGAGATGATGGATAATCGGGATAAAACAAGTCAGTATACCCTTATCTGGAGGAATGAGGATGGCAGCCTCAGAGCTGTATGGTATCACGAAGCATTTCAGGAGCAGGTTGAAAAGGCCGCCACATTGTTGAAATCTGCGGCAGAGCTGGCAGAAGACGAAGGCCTGAAGAAATACCTGGAACTCAGAGCTGAAGCGTTGGTTACTGATTCGTATTATGATTCAGATATTGCCTGGATGGAGATGAAAACCAACACGATCGATATTGTGATTGGCCCTATAGAAAATTATGAAGACAAATTATATGGCTACAAAACTGCCTATGAGTGTGCTGTGTTGGTAAAAGACAAAGAGTGGAGCCAGAAGCTTGAGAAATTTGCGGCCTATCTCCCCATATTGCAGGAACAGTTACCTGTGGATGCCAAATACAAAAAGGAGAAGCCTGGTACCGATTCCGACCTCAATGCCTATGATATCATATACAGCGCCGGGGATATGAACGGTGGAAGTAAGACCATTGCCATTAATTTACCAAACGATGAACTGGTCCAGATGCAAAAGGGAAGCCGTCGGTTGCAGCTGAAGAATGCCATGCGCGCCAAGTTCGACAACATCCTTGTCCCCATTGCAGGAGTTCTGATTGACTCAACCCAGCGTGAAAATATCAAATTTGACGCCTTTTTCAGCAACGTCATGTTCCATGAAGTTGCTCATGGACTTGGCATCAAGCAAACCATTACCGGAAAAGGGAATATCCGTGAGGCACTGAAAGAGAAATACAGCGCCTTTGAAGAGGCAAAAGCAGATGTGCTCGGCCTCTTTATGGCGGTGAAGTTGATTGAAATGGGTGAAGTGACCGGTATAACACCCGAAGATTGTTTTGTAACCTACATGGCAGGCATGTTCCGCTCCGTTAGATTTGGGGCAGCCAGCGCTCATGGTAAAGCCAATATGATGTGTTTCAATTTCTTCAGTGAAAAAGGAGCCTTCGAACGTTCAGAAAACGGGACCTACATGGTTAATTTCGAGAAGATCAGGAAAGCGATGAACGAGTGGGCCGAGATGGTATTGACATTTGAAGGTGATGGAGATTATGACGGAGCTTCTGCTTTTCTTGAACAAAACGGTGTGATTGGCTCAGAGCTTCAATCAGAACTGGATCTGCTGAAATCTAAACATATCCCTGTGGATATTGTTTATGATCAGGGGGTACGTGTGCTGGGACTGTCTAAGTGACGAAGGACGAGGGACGAGGGACGAAGGACGTAAGACGTAAGATGTAAGATGTAGTTTGCATTTTGCATTTTACGTTTTGCACTTCACCATTTCACCATTTCACCATTTAAGAATATGGAATCACCTAATTCTGAGATCAATAATCCCGGTCAATTCCTTGAGTTGGTAAATGCATTCCGCATCAGCCGGATCATTCTTTCTGCAGCCGAGTTAAAGGTGTTTGACTATCTGGATGGAGAAGGAAAAACGTCAGATCAGGTGGCAATCATTCTCTGGACAAACCCCCGGGCGACAGATCGGTTGCTGAATGCCCTGGTCTCTATCGGCCTGCTGCAAAAAGAAGCAGATCACTTTTCAAACACCCCTTTTGCGAGTAAATTTCTTGTTACCTCCTCCCCTGCTTATATGAGTGGACTTGCTCTGACCAACCACACCTGGAGGACTTGGAGTACCCTCACGAAAGCCGTAAAAGAGGGGACTTCAGTCCATTTCGAAGATCCGATCAACGACCGTCCGGAGGAGTGGCAGGAAGCATTTATTGCAGCCATGCACAGACGGGCAGGCCCACAGGCTGTTGAGGTTGCCGATGCCCTTGATCTGGCTGGGGTTAAACGGGTCTTGGATGTAGGAGGTGGTTCCGGGGCCTTTACCATGGAATTCCTGAACCGGAATCAGGAGATGACAGGGGTGGTGTTTGATTTACCGAAGATTGTGGGGATAACGGAGAAATACCTCTGCGATAAGGGATACGCGATACGAGATACACGAAAAATGATGCCAGATCCCGGAAACCGGATCCCAGATCGCGTATCTCTCATCCCGGATCGCATATCTGTTATGGCCGGGGACTATCTGAAAGATGACTTCGGCTCTGGCTTTGACCTGGTCTTTATGTCGGCCATCATACACATCAACTCTCCTGCGGAAAATCAGCTGCTTATCCAAAAAGGAGCGAATGCCCTCAATCCCGGCGGACAATTGGTTATTTTGGATCATATCATGTCAGAAGACCGTACTGAACCACAGGTTGGAGCTATCTTCGCTATCAACATGCTCGTTGGAACCAAACATGGAGACACCTACACTGAAGATGAACTCAGATCCTGGATGCTGGATGCCGGCTTATCTGATATCTCCCAAGTGACAACATCTTCTGGAGTGCAGTTGATTATGGGTGGAAAATAACGAAATACGAAATACGAAAGAAGAGGCAAGAACCAAAAGTACGTTTGTATGCTGGCTCTTTCCCTTACAATTGGGATTATCCCTAATCGCTAATCCCTAATCGCTATTCGCTTACTTCTTTTCGCTGATTAAAAATAAAAAGCATAGATCCAATTATTAGTTGTATTTTTGCAAATCCTTTTGAAAGATTGTACCTCAATCTGAATGTAATCATCCCTCCTTTACAACTCAGCGCGTCTTACAGTTTTAAAAAAGCATTCCGGAGTGTCTTCATAATGAATACCCTCTGGAGCAGGACTATTATATACTTTCTAATACAAAAAAACTAAATGAAATTTGAACAACTAAGTCTTATTGAACCTTTATTACAAGCTATCCATAAGAAAGGGTACCTGATCCCTACTCCCATTCAGGAAAAAGCAATCCCGGCTATTTTATCAGGGAAAGATCTTTTCGGCGTTGCCCAAACAGGGACCGGCAAGACGGCTGCATTTGCATTGCCGATTTTGCAACTGTTAACAACAGAAAGAGACCGTACCCAACGCCGGAATGTCAGAGCTCTGATCCTTGCTCCAACACGTGAACTTGCCTCCCAGATAAGTGAAGAGTTCTATGTTTACAGCAAAGGACTTAACATTAAACTACTGACTGTATATGGCGGCGTTTCGCAAAGACCCCAAACACAAGCATTGCAAAAAGGAGTTGATGTGATGGTTGCCACACCCGGCCGACTTCTCGACTTGATCCAACAAGGGTATATTGCCTTGAATAAGATCGAATTCTTTGTACTTGATGAAGCAGATCGTATGCTCGATATGGGATTTATCAACGACATCAAAAAGATCATTGCAAAACTGCCTAACAGGAGACAAACCATGCTCTTTTCTGCCACTTCATCACCTGAAGTCAAAAATATGGCTAGTTCGTTGCTTGACAACCCTGTTACAGTGAATCTGGCTCCTGTAGCCTCACCTCCTTCACTGGTATCTCAGAAAGTTTATCATGTTTCGCAAGAGAATAAGAAACTACTTTTAGCTCATGTTCTTCAAGACGAATTGGTAACCCAGGCTCTGGTTTTTACAAGAACAAAACGCGGAGCCGAAAAGGTGGTTAAAGATTTAAGCCGCCAGGGAATTAAAGCTGATGCTATTCATGGTGATAAATCTCAGAATGCCCGTGAAAAAGCACTTAAGGCATTTAAAAACAATAGTATCCGCGTTTTGGTTGCAACTGATGTAGCCTCCCGTGGAATTGACGTCGACAGGCTCTCCCATGTTATTAACTTCGAGATACCTGAAGAGGCTGAAACATATGTACACCGTATCGGACGTACAGGCAGAGCGGAACATCAGGGAGCAGCCCTTTCGTTTTGTTCGGGGAATGAAAGAATGTATTTAAAAAACATTCATAAATTAATCAAGCACCAGATTGATGTGGTTCATTCACATCCGTTTGTCAACATTCACAAGAACTAGATCATGAAGATTCTCCTGATATCACCAGCAGTAAGTAAATCAAAACGAACAGTCAAAGAGTTGATGATGCCGCAATTGGCACTCTACATTCTGGAAGGGCTCACACCGGATCACCACGAAGTAAAAATCGTTGAGGAAGAGGTTCAGCCCATTAACTTCGATGAATCCTGCGACCTGGTGGCTATCAGTTGTATGACAGCAAACGCTCCCCGTGCTTACGAAGTGGCAAAAGAATTTAAATCAAAGGGAAAAACAGTGGTGATGGGCGGAGTCCATCCCACTATTTTACCTGACGAAGCGTTGCAGTATGCTGATGCGGTGGTGATTGGAGAAGCTGAAGGTGTATGGGAGAAGCTGTTGGAAGACCATACAGCCGGTACGTTGAATAAAACGTATCACGATCCTGCTCCCGACTTATCCCGTTATGTTAAAAAGGATTTTACAAAAATACTGAAGAAACGATTATTCAGCATTGTTCCGATCATGACCTCCAGGGGTTGTCCGTATAATTGTGACTTCTGTTGTGTCACCGATCTTTTTGGGAAGAAAATACGTCACATTCCGATTGAGAATATCGTTAAGGATATTAAAGTCTCTGGCTCCAGGAATTTCATGTTCCTGGACGACAACATCATTGGCCATCAAAAATATGCAAAGGAGCTTTTCAGAGCCTTAATTCCACTGAAAATCAAATGGGTTGGTCAGGCTTCGATCTCTTTTTTAAAGGAGACAGAGTTGCTGCAACTTGCTGCCGACAGTGGCTGTAAAGTCCTGTTTATCGGACTGGAAAGTGTCAATGAGGTCCAAATGAAGACGTTGAAGAAGTCGCTGAAGGATAACGCAGAGTTAAAGCTAACTATGAAAAAGATCAAAAAGATGGGTATTCTGATTCATGCATCCATGATCTTTGGTTTTGATACAGATACAAAAAAGGTGTTCAGGGAGACTGTAAAATTTTTGATTAAGGCTAAAATCAGCACTGTCTCTTTTAACATTCTCACACCTTACCCAGGCACCAAAACATACGACGACCTGAAACGTGCAGGGAGACTTCTTACCAACGACTGGAAGTATTATGACCACAATACGGTTGTCTTTAGCCCGCAAAACATGTCTCCTCTTGAATTACAGATTGGGAAAATCATGGCCAGGGCAAGGTTCTACCGGAAATTCTCGTTTCTAAAGAGATTGCTGGGTAATCTGAACAGCCCTATTCTTTTCATGGCTACCAACTACGGGCATATGAAACAGACCAAAGTTGAACAGAGACGTTTTGCAGGATTGAAAATGGAGTTATTTGACCAATATCCCTATACGACTAGCGAACCGGAGCAAAGTGGAGTTCAGCGGAGCTAAATGGTAAACCGAAGCATAGCGAAGTCCGGCTGAGCCAAATAGCGAAATCTCCAGAAATATCAACTATCAATAAAGATTTCTCCCTTCATATACGTCACGGCTTTTCCTGATATCTCTACACGATCACCATTAAATCTGCATCGTAGATCACCAATTCGATTCGAGAGCTGCCTGGCTGACAGTTCAGTTTTTCCAAGCCCTTTGGACCAGTATGGGATGAGACTCGTATGGGCTGAGCCGGTTACCGGATCTTCGGGGATTCCAACCTGAGGAGCAAAAAAGCGGGAGACAAAATCCACTGTATCTCCCGGTGCAGTAACTACAACACCCCGGGCCTCCGTTTGCATCAGTAAATGCATATTCGGCCTGATCTTCCTGATTTCTTCCTCCGTTTCATAGACCAGCATGTAGTCGGTCTTTCCTTTGAATGCCAGAACCGGGATTAACCCGACTGCTACCGCAAGGTCATTCGGGATATCCACCTGAATCATATCGTCGGCAGGAAAATCAAGCGTCATCAATTCTCCCTCCTTCCTCACTCTGAGGATGCCACTTCTGGATTTAAATTCAAGCATTGAATCCGGGTAACCCATGTGATCAAACAGTACGTGGGCAGTGCCCAGTGTAGCATGCCCGCACAGATCCACCTCAGCCAGGGGAGTAAACCATCGAATGCGAAAACCAGTTGGTTCTTTCACAAAAAAAGCAGTTTCTGCCAGGTTATTCTCTGCTGCGATTTGTTGCATAATACCATCAGGAAGCCATGATTCAAAAGGCACAACAGCAGCCGGATTGCCGCCAAAGAGATGGTCGGTGAATGCATCGACCTGAAAAATTGATAGAGACATAGGGATTAGGGATTAGGGAGTAGGGATTAGGGATTAGGGATTAGGGATTAGGGATTAGGGAT
>JACZJJ010000153.1 GCA_014860625.1 Bacteroidales bacterium
CTGTTATACGTTGCTCCTGAAACGATTACCAAGGAGGACAACATTGAATTCCTGAAAAACATTAAAATTTCATTCTACGCCATTGATGAGGCGCACTGCATCTCTGAATGGGGGCACGACTTTCGCCCCGAATACCGACGCTTGCGTCCCATCATCGAGGCAATAGGCCAGAAGGTGCCTGTTATTGCATTGACGGCAACGGCTACTCCCAAGGTTCAGCAGGATATCCAGAAGAACCTTGGCATGATGGATGCCACGGTTTTCAAGTCCTCTTTTAACCGTTCAAATCTATACTACGAAGTACGGCCCAAGAACAAGACTGTGGTAAAGGATGTAATCAAATACATCAAAAGCCATGCTGGGAAATCGGGCATTGTTTATTGCCTCAGCCGCAAGAAGGTAGAGGAGCTCGCCGAGTCATTGCTGCTCAACGGCATCAAGGCGCTTCCTTATCATGCAGGACTTGATGCCGCTGTGAGAAGAGAGAATCAGGACAAGTTCCTGATGGAGAAAGTGGATGTGATTGTGGCTACCATCGCGTTTGGAATGGGGATCGACAAACCGGATGTACGGTATGTTATCCATTTCGACATGCCGAAAAGCCTGGAAGGGTATTACCAGGAGACAGGCCGGTCGGGGCGCGACGACGGCGAAGGGAACTGTATTGCCTTCTACAGTTACGATGACATCCTGAAGCTGGAGAAATTTCTGAAGGGGAAGACAGTCGCCGAACAGGAGATTGCCAAACACCTCCTGTTTGAAACAGTAAGCTACAGCGAATCCTCTGTTTGTCGCCGTAAGCAGCTGCTTCACTATTTTGGCGAGATCTTCAAGGAAGACAACTGCCAGAATTGCGATAACTGCCTGCATCCGAAGAAAAAATTCGAAGGCAAGCAGTATATGCAGATCGTCCTCGAAGCGATCCATGCTATGAAAGAGCAGGTGAAGCACAAGCATCTGATCAATGTGCTGATCGGCAAGCTTACCACCCCGGTAAAGAATTACAAACACAACAAGCTTGACATATTTGGCAAAGGGGCCGATAAGGATGAGAAATTCTGGAATGCAGTGATACGCCAGTGTTTGATTGACCGGCTTCTTACCAAGGATATAGAGAACTATGGCATCCTGAAGCTGACTGCCGAAGGCCTTAAGTTTATGAAAAAGCCCTGGTCGGTCATGCTGGTCGACGACCACGACTACGAAAATCCGGAAGAGGAAGAATTCCTGGAAGCCATGGGCTCCAAGAGCAGCACGACGGACAAAACCCTTTTCAGCATGCTGAAAGACCTGCGCAAGCAGATGGCCCGCAAGGAGAAACTCCCTCCTTTTGTCATCTTCCAGGATCCTTCGCTTGAAGATATGGCTATCCAGTATCCCATTACCGCTGAAGAGATGAAGCAGATTACCGGGGTGGGATCAGGAAAGGCGCTCAAATACGGGAAACCCTTCATCGACCTGATCAAGGAATATGTGGAGGAAAATGAGATCATCCGCCCCATGGATATGGTGGTAAAATCGGTGATCAACAAATCAGGACTCAAAGTATACATCATACAGAGTATCGACAGGAAGATCTCGCTCGCGGATATAGCGATTGCAAAAAACCTGGCATTTGACGAGCTCCTTACAGAGATTGAGCATATTGTCAGCTCGGGAACACGGATCGATATCAAATATTACATCGATGAAATTGTGGACCCCTACCACCAGGAAGAAATTTTCGACTATTTTCGCACCGCCGAAACCGATTCGGTTGCCAAAGCACTTCAGGATCTTGGCGAAGATGAGTATGCCGAGGAAGAGATCCGGATGATGCGTATTAAATTTATATCAGAACTAGGAAATTAATTCATCAACAATGGAAAAAAAATCTGTTAACCTGAATACGGTTTTATTACTTATTGTACTGGCCGGACTTGTTGTTCTTTACATTTTATTTTTCACTTCACAGAAGCCCGGTGATGCCATGAAGGCATCTGCAGACACTTCGCAGATGGCTCTGACAGCCGGCCCCACAATTGTGTATGTCAACATCGACACGCTGAATGAACATTACGAATTCGTCAAAGTGCTCAAGCAAAATCTGGAAACCACCGGAAGCAGGCTTCAGCGCGAGGTGTTGAATGAACAGAGCGGATTGGAGAAAGAGGCGGCAGAGTTTCAGCGCAAAATTTCCACTGGCAGCATCACCGAAGAGAGGGCGCGTATTGTTTACGAAGAGCTTATGGCAAAACAGCAGGCCCTGGTGGAAAAGAAAGAGCGGTATACGCAACAGGTTGCCGAGCAGGAGTACAACATGAATCTCCAGCTGCTTGATACGGTCAACACATTTCTGGCCAGGTACAACAAGGAGTTTGGTTATGATTACATCCTTGCTTACCGCATGGCCGGTGAGATTCTCACCGCCAACGACAAACTGGATATTACACAGCAGGTAATCGATCAGTTGAACAAGGAGTACTCTGCAGGAAAGAAATAGCTTTCATGAAGAATCTCCTGGTTGTCCTTACTCTTTTATCCTTCGCTGCTTGCGTTCCCGACAGGAAATCTGAGATCGTATCAACCATCCATGCCGATTCCATCATTCCCGAAGCTCAGATGATCCTGATGCTTGCAGATGCCCACGTGATAGAAGCAGCACTGGTCATTGCCAGGAACAGAGGGATTAACACGAAGGAGCAAGGGAATTATTACTACACAGGACTTTTCAGTAAATATGGAGTGTCCCGGGAACGATATCAGCAAAATATCGATTTCTACCGTAGCAACCCTGAACTTTTTATTCACCTTTATGAAGAGGTTAACAAAGAGTTGATCGCCAGAGAGAAGAACTTCGTTAAAGAGATTCCCAATTAAAGTTTTGTATACACTGCTGAGATATAATGGAGGGTTGCCCCGTCATTCAGTGTATAAGGCCAGTTGATCTTCGTGCCTGAAAGGGATCCGGAGCCATTGACGATCCAATTATCACCAATCACCTGGTTGATGTCCAGTGAGATGGTATTTCCCGAAACAAACGCATAGGCCGGGTTACTGCTGGTACCGGAATTGGCAAAGTTGTAGATATAAACGCCTCCGTTTTGAGACTTTGTATCTATTTCAATATTTACTTCGTAGGTCAGACGGGTTTCTGTTTCTGTTACACTCCAAATGCCTAAGAAGATCTGACGGGGGTCGGCCGGTGCAGGCGTGGGATCATCGTCTGTGCAGCCAGATAAGCCAAAAGCCATGAGGGCGAGGATGGCAAAGAAGGGAGTTATTCTCTTTTTCATAGTAATTTTTCCTGAGGGATTTTCAACACAAAGATACACACACTTTTTTATAATCGCTTCAACAGGATAATTTCGGCCAGTTTTCCTGCCAGCCGGGAGGCACCTATCCGGAACCTCTCTTTCGTCAACCACTCCTCTCCCAGCTTCTCTGCAACCAGATTGAAGAACAAGAGGGCTTTATCCGGTTCGGAGATTCCCCCCGAAGGTTTGATTCCCCTGATGCCGCCCGTTTTTTCGTGAAATGCACGGATCCGGTCCAGCATGACTGCAACACTTTGCGCTGTGGCTCCTTCAGGAATCTTTCCTGTAGAGGTCTTGATGAAATCGGCACCGGCATTGAGAGCCAGATCAGATGCTTCTGAGATCAGCTCAGGTGTTCCAAGCTCGCCTGTTTCAAGAATCACTTTCAGCGTTTTTTCTTCGCAATATTCCCTGATGACGGCAATCTCATCATACACCTGCTGGTGATCTCCGCTCAGGAAGACTCCCCGCGAAAAAACAAGGTCGATTTCATCGGCTCCCTGATCCAGGGCAAACGAGACCTCTTCCAGCTTCGACTGGATCGGAGCCTGCCCGTGAGGGAATGCGCCTGCCACTGTTGCTACAGTCATCCCGGAACCAGAAAGCTCCCGGAGGGCCGTCTGAACAAACGGGGAAAATACACAAACCGCTGCCGGAACAGGAAGTCCCTGCTCACCAAAAAACATGGCCTTCCGGCAAAGAGAAACCGTGGATTTGATGGAATCCGTTCCATTCAGGCTGGTAAAATCAATCAGCGAAAAAATCCGTATATACCTGTCCCTGTGTTCAGCCTCTGTCATGGGTCAGAAAGTGAAACTCAGACCAAGACTAGGCAGGATAGGGAGCTGGTAAACAACGGTGTTGGTGATCCGGTCAACATAAAAGACATTCTTCTCGTTGAGAAGATTCGTCACACTGGCATCAATCTCCAGTTTCATCCGTTTCCCAAAGTAGAACGTCTTCTTAAAGTCAAAGTCAAGCCGGCTGTAATACGTAAGGCGGTGTGAATTGTAA
The DNA here is from genome assembly GCA_014860625.1 of Bacteroidales bacterium. Classification (GTDB taxonomy): domain Bacteria; phylum Bacteroidota; class Bacteroidia; order Bacteroidales; family FEN-979; genus QYOJ01. The sequence continues at coordinate 4,311 of JACZJJ010000153.1, forward strand.
TCGCCGTAAAGTATGCCCAGCGACCCGTTCGTAACGGTAATGGGTGTACCTACATTGGTGAAGAAAAGCTCCTCATAATAGCCCTGGGTAGGAGTGAAAGGAAATCCCGAACCGTAGTTATACCTGACGTTCAGCTCCCAGCTCTTTTTCTTCCCGAAGGCATAGGTTCCCATCAGGTTCACATTGTGGCGCCTGTCGAAAGGAGGAACGTAGGTGGAGACGCCATCAAAACGGTGAATGAATCCCAGTGAGTAGGTGCCCCAGAAATGGAAGTTGCGAATGTCGTACTTAAGTGAAATATCCACCCCTTCGGCATCTCCTGTTTCGATGATAAAATCCTTCTTCAGGTAGTCGGGCTGATCGGAGTTTGCTTCATTGTCTTCAAACAGCTTGTTGCGGTTCAGGTTGGTCAGCTGCGGGTAATACTTGTAATATCCCTCAATGTTGACGCTTAGATTGTTGGTGAGATCCCACTCAAAACCAAAGATGGCGTGCCACGCCTGCTGCAGCTTGTTCTTGACATTTTTTCCGTTGAACTTTTTCGGCAGGTTCTCGGGGCCTGTAAGGAAGCCGTAAAACAGGTTCACCACATCCAGGTCGTTGGTTGTGCTGATCAGGTTTTGGGTATAATAACCGCCGGCAGCTTTCAGCCTGAAGGTGGGGGTGACGTTGTATTTTACCGCCAGTCGCGGCTCGGGCGAAAAGGTGGAGAGGGATGCGTAGTACTGTGCCCTCAGACCGGGCTCAATGATGAATTTGCCAACTTGCCATTTGAATTTTACGAACAGGTCAATCTCTGTTGAGTTTTGCGAGATATCGATATTTCTGTTCAGGGTATTGTAGAAATCAAAAACCGTTTTGTAACCCGATAGCTCAAGTCCGTATTTCAGGGCATTTTTTCCGAAAAAGTAGGTGAACTGAAGTCCCCCGTTAAAACCGGCAATACTGGAAGAACGGGTTTGCTTGCCCGGCTCGTCCATATTTACCTTGTAATAGGAGTAAGCAAAATTACCCTCCAGCAATACGGCTGATTTTCCCGGGATCACGATGAAGTTACCACCGCCTCCGTAAGAGTCCCAGTTATAGCTTACGGGGACTTCTGAAAGTACGGAGTTGTCATAGTTGTATCCCTGCAACGTCGCCATATCGGAAAAATTGAACCCGAATAAATTGACTTTACTTCCGTTAGGGGCATTAACAGAAATCTTTCCGTAGATATCCGTGTAGCTGTAAGGAAGATCCTGGTCGAGGTAAGAGTAGAATATCTTGGAGCTTTCATTCAGGTAAGAGCTCTTCACCGAAAGAATGAACGAAGCGCTGGCAGAGTTCTCAGTCTTCTGGCGGGCAATAGGTCCTTCAAGCAGGGCTTTGGCGCCGAATGTGCTGACATCCACTTTCCCGCCAAAGCGGTTTTTATTCCCGTCGCGGGTAGAGATGTCCATGATGGAGGAGATCCTTCCACCATATTCGGCATTGAAGCCTCCTGTATAGACATCGGCATTTTTCAGGATATCCACATCAAACACCGAAAAGAGTCCGATGGAGTGGAACGGGTTATAAACGATCATCCCGTCGTAAAGAACTTTGTTTTGTACCGGAGGGCCGCCGCGGATATAGAGCTGGCCTCCCTGGTCGCCCGAAAAGATCACCCCTGGCAGAACGGTAAGGTACTGTGCCAGATCAGGCTGGCCACCCATGGATGGAATCTTCTGGATCTCCTTGGGGGTGACTTTGATGATAGAGGTCTGGGTTTCACTTTGTTTATCCTGCCTGGCAGCGGAAATACTAACCTCTCCCAGGTTTACGGCCCCGGCTTTCAGGAATAATTTCTCGGTGATCATTTCATCGGCCTTGATCGTCAGTGGAATTATCAGCGAGTCGAATCCAATGTAGGTGACCATCAGGATATAATCCCCCGGAGGAATCCGGGTGATGGCGAAATACCCGTTCTCGTCGGTAGGCGTTCCCATGGAAGTTTTATAGAAGTAGACGTTGGTAAAGATAACCGGCTCGCCGGTCTCCTCTTCATATACAAATCCCCGTACAGTGCCAAACTGTGCCATCAGCGAGGAGGAGGAGAGCATTAGAAATAAACCAAGAGAAGCAGTGAGTAGGAGAGAGTGGAATGACTTCATATCGAGGGTGTAAGGTCAGAGTTTTTTAAGAGGAGCAAAAATAGAGAAATTCATCCATTTAAAAAAGAAATGCCTGAAATTGAGCGACCATAGGGTGGGAGGGATCTTCATTGAGAATGGTGAGGTAACAACCGAGGGCGGAGAGTTTCCATCCCTGGTGAATCCCGTTCTGCTTGATGATGAAAACCCGCCGGAAGTGCTGGCGGGTAGGAATTGAGAGTGCTACACACACATTGAATGCACGTTCGATGGCACTATCCAGAAGATGCTCATCACTCATCTCGAGGTTTTCCAGGAGGTCGCAGGAAAGGTACCTGAGCTCGAAGGCATCCACTGCTTCCATGAACTCCAGGATCACGCGGGAAGGCTGATCCAGTTCATACGGTATCAAGTTGTTACAGATGGTCATGATACGGGTCTTAAATTGGCCAGTTGTTGAAAAAGCGACAACTCTTCTTCGGTTAAATTCTGGGGGAGGTCAATGATGATTTTGGCATAGAGATCCCCAAACTCTTGTTTCTTTCCAAAAAGCGGCATCCCCATCCCTTTCAACCGCAGGATCTTCCCATTCTGGCTCCCCTTTGGAATGGTGATGTGAACCGTTCCTTTCAACGTACTGACCGGTATTTTACCTCCCAGAACAGCAGAATACAACGGAACATGAGCGTCGCAGTGAAGGTCGTTTCCTTTTCGTTCAAATGTTGAATCGGGCTTGATGGTAACTTTCATATAAAGATGCCCTGCTTCACGCCCGCCACTCCCTTTGCCGCCTTTGCCACGGATTCTAAGGACCTGTTCATTTCTGACACCTGCAGGTATCGTGGCTTTGATCGATTCTCCATCCAGCGAGAGCATCGCTTCTGTTCCATGATAGGCGTCCGCCAGCGTGATGGTAAGATCTGCCTGGAAATCCTCTCCTTTCCTGGGAATATCCCTGGCATTCGTATACTGAGCGCCTCCTCCATACCCTCCGCTGAAGAAGGTGTTGAAGAAATCGGAGAAATCGCCTCCATCAAACCCGGAGGAAGACTGCTGCTGCTGGGATCTCTGCCGCCGGCTGCCTTGCTGCTGAGCCCACTGTGCGTAGTCGAATCCGCCGTCACCGCCACCCTGCTCATGCTGTTTCCAGTTTACGCCAAGTTTGTCATATTTCTTCCGCTTTTCAGGGTCCTTCAACACTTCATATGCTTCTCCGATCTCCTTAAACCGCTCTTCCGACTCCTTGTTGCCCTGGTTTTTGTCAGGATGATACTTTACAGCAAGCTTCCGGTAGCTTTTCTTGATCTCATCCTGGGTAGCAGTTTTAGAGACTCCAAGTATTTTGTAATAGTCTTTGTAATCCATGTGATTCACCAAAAATTTCAGTGCATTCAAAGATACGAAAAGCGGTAAAAGTTTCAACAAGAGTTGTGTAATTTCTAAAATGTGCGTAGGTTTGTCTTGCTTTACCAAGACTCTATTTATGCAGAAACTATTGTTGCTGGGGGATGAGGCAATCGCCCAGGGAGCCCTTGATGCAGGTCTCTCCGGGATCTATGCATATCCCGGGACTCCCTCTACTGAAATTACCGAATTTGTTCAGAAATCGAAATATGCCAGCGAACAGGGGATTCACTCGCAGTGGTCGTCCAATGAGAAGACTGCTATGGAAACCGCGCTGGGGATGTCCTATGCCGGCAAACGGGCCATGGTGTGCATGAAGCACGTTGGGCTGAACGTTGCCGCCGATCCCTTCGTCAATTCAGCGATCACAGGAGCAAATGGTGGGTTGATCGTCGTTTCGGCCGACGACCCTTCCATGCACTCTTCCCAGAATGAACAGGATTCCCGTTTTTTTGGAAAATTTGCCCTGATGCCGATCCTGGAGCCCTCGAACCAGCAGGAGGCATACGATATGGTCCATTATGGATTCGACCTTTCTGAAAAGTACCTCATTCCGGTTTTGATGCGAATTACTACCCGGATGGCACATTCCCGCGCGGGAGTGGTAAGGCGCGAGGTGAGGAAACAAAACGAGGCACACCTGCCCTCCGACCTCAGGCAGTTTGTCCTTCTGCCGGCAATAGCCCGGAGAAGATACAAGCACCTCCTGAGCAACTATCCGCATTTTGTGGCTGAATCAGAAAAGTCTCCCTTCAATCAATACATCGACGGACACGATAAATCAAGAGGTATCATTGTATGCGGATTGGCCTACAATTACCTCATGGAGAACTATCCCGACAGGGAAGTCCCTCATCCTGTTGTTAGGATTGGACAGTACCCTCTTCCAAAGAACATGATCGAAAAGCTGGTTGATGCGTGCGACGAGATTCTTGTTGTGGAAGATGGCTACCCCATGGTTGAGGAACTTCTGAAAGGCTATCTTGGAGTTGGCCTTACGGTGAAAGGGAGGCTCGACGGCACCATCCCCCGCGACGGTGAGCTCAATCCCAACATCCTGGCAGCTGCACTTGGGCTGGAAGATACTTTCGGACTGCCGATTCCTTCACTGGTTGTAGGACGCCCTCCAATGCTCTGTTCGGGTTGCCCGCACATCGACTCCTACGGCGCACTCAACGAGGCGCTCTCAATGTTGGCAAAAGGACGGGTCTTTTCCGATATCGGATGTTATACGCTGGGGGCACTTCACCCCTATGAAGCGATCAACTCCTGCGTGGATATGGGCGCTTCTATCACCATGGCCAAAGGAGCTGCCGATGCCGGGATGATTCCCGCCGTTGCCGTGATCGGCGATTCCACCTTCACCCACTCGGGCATGACAGGCTTGCTGGATGCCGTTGTTGAGAATTCACCGATTACGGTACTCATCCTCGACAATGCCACCACGGCGATGACAGGCGGACAGGATTCTGCTGCCATGGGACGAATTGAGGACATCTGCAAAGGATTGGGTGTGGAAGAGGATCATATCCGGGTGGTCCGCCCCCTGAAAAAGAATCATGATGAATTTGTCAGGATACTGGAAGAAGAGCTTGCCTATCAGGGCGTATCTGTCATCATACCGCGTCGCGAATGTATCGTTGCGATCGATAAGCGGATGAGAGATAAATTCAAGAACAAAAAAACCGCAACTACATGAAAAAAGATATCATCCTGGCAGGTGTCGGTGGGCAAGGAATTCTCTCTATTGCTGCTGTAATCGGATATACTGCCCTCGAACAGGGTATGTTCCTGAAACAGTCTGAAGTGCATGGCATGAGCCAACGCGGGGGCGATGTGATGTCGAATTTACGGATATCCCACAATGAAATCGCCTCAGACCTGATTCCTTTCGGTCAGGCCGACATCATCATTGCTGTCGAACCGCTCGAATCGCTTCGCTATCTCCCTTACCTGTCCAAAGATGGATGGCTAATCTCCAGCTCAACACCATTCAACAACATTCCCAACTACCCCGACATCGAAGAGGTGTTGAATGCGGTCCGGGGAATCCCACACCACCTTCTCCTGGATGCCGATACGATGGCTAAGGAGGCCGGATCGGTTAAAGCTGCCAATATAGTGATCCTTGGAGCTTCCGCCCCATTCCTGGGAATGGACTTTGAACTTCTGGAGAATGCCATCCGGGTCATTTTCGGAAAGAAGGGTGACCGGGTGGTTGATTTGAACCTCAACGCACTGAAAGCCGGGAAAGAGTTTGCTGAACTCCACCAGAAAAACTAAGCTAAATTCAGCGTTACTTTCTATCTCCTTACGAACTTTTATTTTTAAATTATGAGGCTTTTACAACAAAAGACATCCCTCTATACAGAACCCCGAAAAGTTGAGGAGGCAGGACTCTACCCCTTCTTCCGGGTGATAGACTCTGAGCAGGAGACGGTGGTTTCGATGCATGGCAAACCCGTTCTCATGTTCGGATCCAACAGTTACCTGGGTTTGACCACTCACCCGATGATCAAAGAGGCTTCTATTGCTGCCATCAAAAAGTACGGATCGGGATGTGCAGGCTCCAGGTTTCTTAACGGCACGCTCGACATCCATATAGAGCTTGAAAACAAGCTGGCAGAATTTGTCGGGAAAGAGGCATCCCTGGTATACAGTACCGGATTTCAGGTAAATATCGGAGTGATTCCAACGGTCACGTCGCGCAACGACTATATTCTGATTGATGAGCTGAACCACGCTTCAATCATTGAAGCTACCAGGCTCTCGTTTGCCAGGGTTCTGAAGTTCCGCCACAACAATATGGACTCGCTAGAGAAGATGCTGAAGCAGTGCAAACCCGACAGGATCAAACTGATTGTTGTTGACGGGGTATTCAGCATGGACGGAGATATCGCCAACCTCCCCGAGATCGTCAGGCTGGCGGAACAGTACAATGCCACAGTGATGGTCGACGATGCGCATGCCCTGGGGGTATTGGGTGCTCACGGGGAAGGGACGTCAGCCCATTTCGGACTGACAGATAAGGTAGACCTGATCATGGGAACGTTCTCAAAGTCGCTTGCCTCTATCGGAGGGTTTATTGCCAGCGATCACGACACCATCAATTATATCAAGCACCACTCACGGTCTCTGATCTTCTCCGCCAGCATTACTCCGGCATCTGCGGCCAGCGTGCTGGCCGCGCTTGAGATCATCAGGCAGGAACCCGAGCGGATTGAGAACCTGTGGGCACTGACCAATTATACCATCGACCGGTTCAGAAGCCTTGGGTTTGATATCGGCAACACCGTTACCCCAATTATTCCGGTGCTGGTGAGAGATACCATGAAAACACTGATGCTCACCCGGATGCTCCTCGATGAGGGAATCTTCGTCAATCCGGTCATTGCACCCGCCGTGAACAAAAATGCCGCATTGATCCGGTTTTCGCTGATGGCCACACATACAAAAGAACAGATCGACAAGGCGCTGGACTCGTTTCATCGTTTGGCAAAGAAGCTGGATATCATTCATTAACCTTAAACTAATCTGCCATGGAACTGATAATCAAGCAGGTGAATACAAATCGTGATCTGAACAAGTTCATCGATTTTCAGTTCAGGTTATATCAAGGCAACCCTTACTGGTGTCCGCCTTTGCGCATGGATGAGATCAAAACTCTCCGTAAGGACAAAAATCCTGCATTTGCCCACTGCGAAGCGGAATACTGGATGGCATACAGGGGCAAGGAGCCTGTTGGAAGGATCGCCGGATTGATCAACCACAAGGCAAACAAACGGTGGGGAGAGGACCTGGTACGGTTTGGCTGGATTGATTTTATCGACGACCCGGAAGTTTCTGAGAAGCTTATCCAGACAGTGAGTGACTGGGGTAGGGAGAAGGGGATGACCGGGATCCATGGCCCGCTGGGATTCTCTGACATGGATAATGAAGGGATGCTGATCGAAGGATTTGACCAGCTTGCCATCATGACATCCATATACAACGCTCCTTACTATGTGGTGCACATGGAGCGGATGGGGTTTGTCAAGGCGGCCGATTGGGTTCAATATGAGTTCGATATACCGGAAATCCCCGAAAAGTTTGAAAGAGCCAATGCGCTGATAGAGAAGAGGTACAACCTGCATGTGCTGAAGTCCAAGAAAAAGAAGGAGCTGCTTCCCTATGCCAGGAAGATGTTTAAGATGCTCAATGTGGCTTACGATGAACTGTACGGCTTCGCGGCACTGACCGACGAACAGATGGATGGCTACACCAAACAGTATTTTGGTTTCATCCGGCCTGAGTTTGTTTCGTTTGTTTTGAATGACGAGGATGACATTGTTGGATTTGGCATCTCCCTGCCAAACCTGACCTATGCCCTCCAGAGATCAAACGGAAGGTTGTTCCCCTTTGGCTGGTATCATATGCTGAAGGCGATGAAGAAGAACGAGATCATTGACATGTACCTTCTTGGTGTTCATCCCGATTATCACGGGAAGGGGGTCGCCGCCCTGTTCTTCTACGAGATGCATAAGGCTTACATCGACTTTGGCATCAAGAAAGCGATCTCAAGTCCGCAATTGGAAGACAACTCAAAAGCATTATCGATCTGGAAAAACTTCCCCGGAAGGAAGAATGTCCTCAGGAGGGTTTGGGTGAAGCATTTTGAAATAGCAAGATAGCGAAATGGCGAAATAGCGAAAAGCGAAATGCGAGAAGCGAAAAGCGTTCTTATTACCGGTGCAAGCGGATTCATTGGCAGCCATCTGGTGGAGGAGGGGTTGAGAAGGGGATATGAAGTGTATGCTGCTATCAGAAAATCAAGTTCCCGGCGCTACCTTACCGACTCCCGCATCCGGTTTCTGGAGTTCGATTATCACACTCCGGAAGCCCTGGACCGCCAGCTTTCGTCACTTCGGGAGGAGGGAGTCAGATTTGACTTTATTGTTCATAATGCCGGCGTGACCAAAGCCAGAAGCAGGAACGAATTTGATCTCATCAACCACCTGTATACCAGGAGCCTCGTAGAGTCGTTGGAGCGTAACGGGATGGTTCCCGATAAATTTGTCTTCATCAGCTCTCTCGCGGCGATTGGCCCGGGAAACCCGGAAACGATGCAGCCTGTTTCTGATGACACGCCGCCGCATCCGGTAGAATCCTACGGTCTGAGCAAACGTGCGGCCGAGGTATTCCTTCAATCCACAGCTGATTTTCCCTTTCTGATACTCCGACCTACGGGTGTTTACGGTCCGCGGGAGACGGATTACCAGGTTGTTTACAGGAATCTGGGCAAAGGGTTTGAGTTTTATGCCGGAAGTAGCGGCCAGCGGGTCAGCTTTCTCTATATCGCCGATCTTGTCCGTGTGATCTATCAGGCAATTGAGTCTGATTTTTCCCGTAAAACCTGGGTGGTTTCAGACGGAAGCAATTATACGGTCAAAGAGTTCTCGGCTAGGGTGAAGCAGATCCTGGGGAAAAAGACAATCCCGGTTGTTGTACCGTTGCCTGTTGTACATTTTCTGGCTTCCATCCTGGATGCCGCCTGTCGTCCTTTCGGAAAGATGCCTTTGCTGAACCGCGATAAAGTGGCTATAATGGGTAGCATGAACTGGCAGTGTGATCCTTCGGGCATCATGAACGATCTGGGATTCTCACCCCGTTATTCCCTGGAAGAAGGTTTGAAGGAGACCCTCTCCCGGAACTGACAGCAAGTCCTGGTCTGACAAAAAAAAGAGGCTGCCATCCGGCAGCCTCTTTTTTTGAGGTAAGAAAAAGTTAGTCTTGATCAAAGAACAACCTTGTTCCAACATCATCACCACCAATTGCTGCAGCAGCAGCTGCGCGGTTTGCACCGTTCAGTGTTTGCTCGGCTGTAGGATAGGTTAAGCGTAAAGGCACCACACTCTCGGCATCGGGAGGAGGAACAAGAGCCGGGAAGTTCAGAATTCTCCAGGCTGTCCAGCTCTCAAATCCGCGATTGTAAAGAGCAATCCATTTCTGGATACCGATTTTCTGCTGCCAGGTACCTGCTGCAGTAGCATAAGCTACTTTCGGATCTGCCAGGTAGGCATCAGCTTCCGCATCTGTTCCACCATAGAACAGGATGGAAGCCCTGATACCTGCATTGTAGTGCTGCTCGGCTGTTCCGCCAACAGCAACGCCGTTTTCTGCTGCTTCAGCCAACAGGAATTCAACTTCGGCATAGTCAAAGAAATCAGCGGGGTAAGTTGCTTCCAACAGAGGAGGAGCAACGTGTGAGAACTGGCTGTAGTCATTCGACTCGCCATAGAGTCCGCCTACATATACCGGAGGATCACCAGCTGTTGTGAAATATAACGGCAATCTGGGGTCAGCCAGGTCGTTCATTACATCCACAAGGGTGTTGGCAGCAACAAAGTCATTCCTGCCACTGAGAACCAGGTTCTCATTCACCGGGTTGTTGTTGGGCTGTGATGACATAAATGCCATCAGTGCATTGTCGTCATTGGATCCGATTACACCTGAAGCAATTGCTTCAGTAATGGCAGTTGTTGCTGTGGCTGCATCGGCAGCAAATAAAACAACACCCATTCTCAGTTTGAGGGAGTTGGCAAATTTGTGCCACATGCCCATATCGCCATGGAACATATTGTCAGCGCCACCCATACTGCCCTGAGCCAGATCCATCGATGCAATGGCGGCACTAAGCCTGGTGATCAGATCTTTGTAGATCGTAAGTCCGTCATCATATTTGGGAAGTAATACAGCATCGTCGAGCGCTTCTGTATAAGGAACATTCCCGAATGTTTCAACGAGTACAGCATACGAATAGACTGTCATTACCTCAACAACAGCGAGCTTGTTTGTCAGAACAGAGGCAGCATCGCCGGGAAGGGTTCCGGTTTCGTTTAGCACGATGGCTGATTGCTTCAGGTTCATCAGTACATCTCTGTACAGAATATCCCAGAAGTTACCAGGAATCGGGCGGGTTACGATATCGTAGTTTGCTTCATCAATGTAAGTAGTTTCAGTCCATTGCTGAACAAACATGCGGAAGATGTTTCGGTTAACATTTGGTGTCACCATCACGGTGGCAAGACGCAGCTGCGCTCCGGTGAACAATGATTCACCAGGTACGTTCGTCGGGTCTTTTATGTTAACATTTAACTCCTCGAGCTTCGTACAGGACGCTAGCACCAGGAATGTCAAAATAATTGCTACTATGTTTTTCATAACTTTTTATCTTAGAAGGTGAATTTTAAGTTTAAGCTAAAATCACGTGTTGTAGGCAGTGACCCGGTTGAATAACCTTGAAGGTTACCTGCTCCCAGTCCTGATTCAGGATCGGCATGAGGCATGTTCTTGAAGATGATCCAAACGTTGGAAGCCACGGCTGTCAGCGTAATTCCCGTAATGAATGTATTCTTCAGAACCTTTGCGGGAATTGTATAAGATAAAGCGATATGTCTCAGTTTGACATAGCTGGCGTCATATACGAAAGCTGCATTCGGATTTCTGGCATACCCGAAGGAGCCATAGTTGGAAGCAGCGATACGGGTTGTGTTGACGGAGCCATCCTGGTTTACACCTTCGTTGATAAAACCGCCGCAGTCAGCTGCATAGGTTCCATCCGGATTGTAGGTAAGCGGATTTCTTACAGGGTTGCCCAGGTCGTTGGTGTATGAAGTCTCTTCATACAGACCAGTTGCAAGTCCGTAATACATGTCGAGTGAGAAGATGTCTCCGCCTTTCTGGAAGTCAATCAGGAAGGAGAATGACCAGTTTTTGTAGGTCAGAGAGTTCAACAGACCACCCTGCCAATCGGGATTGACGTTTCCGATGATATTGTCAGATGTGGATGTTCTCAGGTACCTTCCGTTGGTTGAATCTACGATCTTTTCCCCATCATTGTTATAAACAAAGTCAGTTCCGTAAATCGTTCCATAGGGTTGTCCAACCATGGCATTGATGGTAACACCACCCTGGAAACGGCCCAGCTGCAGGTTGTCAACACCGTCGAGCAGGCTAAGAACCTTGTTGTAGTTCTTTGACCAGTTGAGGGTAACGTCCCACTTGAAGTTCTTCGTTTTAACGGGTGTTGCATGGAGTACAAACTCAACCCCTGAGTTCCGGATGTCACCTGCATTGATGATCTTAATGTTGTATCCTGTAGCAGTAGAAACCGGAAGCGGCAGGATTTGGTTGATGGTATTGGTTTTATACAATGCCAGGTCAAAACCGAGCCTTTTTCCCAGGAAGTACATTTCAATACCTCCTTCAATACTCTTGGTTCTTTCAGGTACCAATTCAGGATTCTTCTGTGTAGTCGGCATGGCAGTTGTCAGGCCGTTAAATGGTGACAATACGAGATAGTTATTCGTAAGCTGGTCAAAATCGGGGCTATTGCCAACCTGGGCATAATTTAACCTGATCTTACCAAACGAAAGCCATTTTGCATTGGGGATAACATTGGAAAATACAAAGTTACCGGCAATAGAAGGATAGTAGTATGAATTGTTATCTTTCGGCAGCGTGGATGACTGGTCTCTTCTGATTGTTCCATCAAGATAGAGGTAGTTTTTGAAACCGAATGATACACTTGCATAGATACCGTAAACCCTGATGATGGAAGCAAGTTCCTTCGAAAGTGGCAGGGGGCCGGCACTGTTCTGCAGTGAATAGAGTTCAGGAACAGATAAACCACCGCTGGTTGCGGAGATCAGACGGTCGTATTTTGTCTGTCTGATGTTCATACCCAGGATAGCCTTGAGGTTCAATGATTTTGACAAATTCTTATTGAAGTTTGCCATTACATCATAGTTGTACTCGCTGAACTTGATATCCCTTCTCAGGTAACCAGATCCCTGGTCGCTTCTCCCGAGAGATCCGTCAGGACCTGTACCGATGCCAAATGTTCCGGGAACACTACCAACAGCTCTTCTCTCTTCCTGAAGTTCTGAGTACATGTCAACCGAAACCCGGCCAAAGATGTTCAGCCATTCTGCGACCTTATAGGTAGCAGCTACATGACCGATAAAACGATTCCTTCTGTCAGTTTCAAAGTTCTCGTAACGTGTCCAATAAGGGTTATCCCAGTAGATTGGCACAGCGTCAGAAGGGTCAGAATAGTTCCAGGTTACGTTACGGCCGGTGAGGTCGTACATATCTTTCTGCTGCTGTATATCTACGTTGGTTTGCCACCATTGGCGCATAGACCCCATGATGTTGTCGTTGTATCCAGTAGAGTTACGGCCTTTGGCAGTATTGATGGAGTAGTTTCCGTAACCCTGAACAGTCAGCCTGTCGTTTACATTCCAGGATGCGCTCAACATCACGTTGTTTTTCTCCAGCTTGCTGTTAGGCATCAAACCGTTTTGAGTATAGTTTGTATAGGACAGCCTGTAGGTACCTCCTTTGAATGCATTCTCGATAGAGAGTGTATTGACAAAGGTCAGCGGTTTTTCAAAAAAAGTAACGGGGTCGTTTGGAGTATTCACATATGGAGTGGCCTTAAGGTAATTTGGTGATTCGGGGTCAACAGCGTCCCACTGATAAACCAGCTGGCCATCAAACGGAGCACCATAAGAAGCATCTTCAGAGGTCACAACCCATTGGGTTAACACACCACCGGGGCCCGGATCAACAGTGATTGTATTATCAGCATTGATATACCTTTCATACCAATAGTCGCCGGGGCCATAATAGTACTGTCCGTAACCGGCGCCGTAATCTTTCTGGTAACGAATGAAGGTTGACCTGTCAACAAATCCGATGGAAGCGCTGGTGCTGAATGTGACACCTGCACCTTTTTTTGCCATGGATGTGGCGGCTTTTCCTTTTTTGGTGGTGATCATGATCACACCGTTGGCTGCACGCGAACCGTACAGGGCCGTTGCAGCGGCACCTTTCAGTACGTTAATGGAGGCGATGTTTTCAGGGTTGATGTCGGAAGCGGCATTACCAAAGTCATAACCTGTTCCTGCCTGCTCCTGAGCACGTGTGTTTGTGACATCATTGTTTACGGGGACACCATCAACAACAAAAAGTGCCTGGTTGTCGCCTGTCAATGATTTGGCACCACGTAACAGAACGTTGGTGGAACCACCAAGGTTTGTGGTGGTGGTAATATTCAAACCTGCAACCTGACCGGCAAGGGAGTTCACGAAGTTATCCTGCTTGACCATGCTTACCTGGTCGCCCTGTACCTCCTGGGTTGAGTATCCGAGTGATTTCTTTTCACGGGGAATACCCAGAGCGGTAATAACTACTTCATCCATAACCAGCACATCTGGTTCAAACACGATGTTGATGACATCTGATTTGCCCAGTTCAATCTCTTGCGACTTCATGCCTACATAAGAGAAAACCAGTGTGTTGTACTCGCTAGGAACAGAAATAGTGAACTTCCCGTCCAAATCAGAAGTAGTACCAATCGTGGTGCCTTTTACAACAACGGTCACACCCGGAATGGAGCTACCATCATCAGCAGAGGTAACCGTACCGGTTATGACACGCGTCTGCGCAAAAGCTCCTTGCAATCCTACAAATAGTAGTAGTACAAAGATCATAGTAAATTTTCTCATAACTGTTGATTTTGGTTAATAAATGGTTTGATAATCAGCGATTTAAAAATATAGAATATTGTAAGGTTTCTGACCTAACCTTGCAATATGAAATATATTGGGTTTAATTTTACAGTTTTAGCATGAATCCAATGCAATGATAATAATTAAATCGGTTGAAAAAAAAATTTTTCGATGAAAAAAAATGATATAAACAAATATTTTTAATGCCTGCAATAGTTATTTGTCAATTATGTGTGTGGCCCTCATATTTCGGTAGAAAACCCCGAAAAGAACAACAAGTAATGCATATACGGCTGTAGTAAGCCAGGAGATTTCCGGGCGGATAAGATGAAACAGGGTGATCAGGATCGTAGGAACCGAGAAGAGGTAGTAGCCGATATAGCGTCCTTTCCAAAGAAGAAGGATCCCGGCGAAAGCAACGCCATGAAGTAAAAACAATCCAAGGAACAACAAAGATACCTCTGCCGTTGACCAGCTTCCGTCGGGGATGTACTGATTGATGACTTCCGTTATCCATCCTGAATAAAAGAGAGCCAGTAGAAAGACAGAGGCCATGATGCCGTAATAGATCCATGAAAATATACACAGCACCGACAGGAGAAGAGGACGTCTCCACTCTTTATCATCCATTCTGTTTTGAATATTGGAGTTACTGGTTGATGTCATCTGTCAGTGCATCTGTTTTAACTGTGTGCTGTAGAGCAGGATAAAAAGTCCGGAAAACAGCACTTCGATAACCGGAGGTCCTGAAAGATCCATAAAGTACATCTGTGCGATCAGAAGCAGGATCAGCGCAATGGTGTAGATGTGAAAGCCGATTTTCCTCTGCTGCCACATAACCAGGGCACCTGCCAGCGAGCCTGCGTATAAAAGACCCGATACCAGAAAATACCCTGCACTGGCATTCAACAACATTTCAATCCCGGGAAGGTTGAAATGCTCATAGACCGGTTCCATAATAATGAGAAAGGTATCGTAAAAGGCTGCAATGATGAGGCTTGAAAAGGCATTCATACCACTGCCAACGAAGGTCAGGATACACAAAACAGTCAATAACTGAGACCGTTTCGGTTCAGTAGTAACTTCAGGAAGCAGCGGCTGGTCGTCCATCAAGTTAAGGTAGTTTACGAGAAATTGGATTTATCGCCCGAATATTGCAAGTCCGAGCGCAATCCAGGGATAAGCTTCAGTTGTTATTTCCATGATTTGTCATTTAAAAACTACCAAAGATAGTATTCTAATTCTGAATAAAAATTCAAAATTCAAAATATCCAGTGATCCAGTGATCCAGGATTATCCCAGGCTTCCCACGAGTGTCTCTACCTCCTCCAGGATCTCGCACGACTTCACCAACTCTTTCATTTTGTTGTGGTCGGGGTATAAGGGGCGGTCGATGTCGAGAAACGCCACATGACGCCTCACTACCTCTTTGGCTTTGGCTGTTCCTGCCCCGAAGTTGTATTCCCTGAAATCGAGCGCCTGTGCGGCAGCCATGATCTCGATCCCAAGGATGCCGTATGCATTGTCGAGGATCTGGAAGTTTTTCAGTGCCGTGTTCATCCCCATCGAGACAAAGTCCTCCTGATCGGCTGCTGCCGGAATCGACTGGATGCAAGCGGGAGCAGAGAGGATCCGCTGCTCAACGATCTGCATGTCGGCGGTATACTGGCTTAACATCAAACCGCTGAACATGCCGGCCCCTTTTGTAAGAAATGCCGGAAGGCCCACGCTTAACGCCGGGTTATTCAGCCGGTTCATCCTGCGTTCCGACATCACGCTCACCATGGTAACCACGTATCCAGCCATATCCATCGGGACAGATACAGGGGATCCCTGGAAGTTGGCTCCCGAAAGTTGAAGGTCCTCTTCGGGAAAGAAGACAGGGTTGTCGCCCACCCCGTTCAGTTCAATCTCCACCTGCGACCGGGCATATGCCAGGGCATCGTGGGCGGCACCGATCACCTGAGGAGTGGAACGCATGGAATAGGCATCCTGCACTTTGCACCTGATGGTTCCTTCGTAGAGATCGCCCCCTTTGACACATTTCAGGATAGCAGCAGCACTGCGGATAGCTCCTTTGAATCCACGCACCTCATGCAGTCTCGGGTTGTAGGGTCTCATGTTGGCTTTCATGGCTTCCAGCGACATCGAAGCGGCAATCTCGGCCTGTTTCAGCCACCGGTTGGTATCATAAATAAAGATCGCGCTCATGGCAGTCAGCACATTCGATCCGTTGATCGTAGCCAGTCCGTCGCGGGCTTTCAGTCCGGGAACAGGAATCCCGGCACGCTCGAGAGCCTCTTTGCCTGTCAGGTATTCTCCCTTGTAGTAAGCGTTTCCTTCGCCCATCATCAGAAGGGCGATCTGAGACATCGGGGCCAGGTCGCCGCAGGCACCCACCGATCCTTTCTGGCAAACAAACGGAGTGACCCCCTTGTTCAGCATCTCGACAAGGGTTTGGGTAATCTCAAGGCGAACACCTGAGTTGCCATGGGCATGCACGTTGATGCGGCCCAGCATGGCTCCGCGTACCCACTCCAGGGGCATCGCTTCGCCAATACCGGCGGCATGATTGTAAATCAGGTACTTCTGGAAATCTTTCACCTGGTCATCGGTGAGGACCATTTCAGAAAATTCACCGATCCCGGTATTCACGCCGTACATGATCTCTCCGGCGAGGATTTTATTTTCAAGCATCTGGCGGCATCTGTTGATCCGCTCAATGGCTTCAGGGTGTAATTCTACCTTTTGGTTGTGGCGGGCCACGTTTACCACATCTTCAATGGTGAGGCCGGCGCCTTTTATAATTAATGTCATGTTGTTTGTGATTTTAGATTTTAGTCATTGAAAAGTATGCAGTAGGCAGTAGGCAGTAGGCAGTAGGCAGTAGGCAGTAGGCTCGCACTACTCTGCGCCGATCACCATTGAGCGGGCATTCATGATGGATGTGAGGAAATTTCGTTTCATTGGATGTATTCGGTTATGCGGGAGGCAGAAACCGATTGCTGCTCCCCGGTTTTCATGTTTTTCAATGTGATCATGCCCGATTCGATCTCCTCTTTGCCAGCAAGGGCGACATAGGGAATCTGCTTGCGGTTGGCATAATCGAGCTGCTTTTTAAGTTTTACTGGCTCGGGATAAATCTCTGCCGGGATGCCGGCTTTTCTTGCCTTCATCAAGAGCTGCATCGAGAAGCGTTCCTCCTCCTCCCCAAAGTTCACCAGGAGCAGTTGGGTTGTCGACAGAATGGCATCCGGGAAGAGATCCTGGCTCAACAACACATCGTAAATCCGGTCGGCGCCAAAAGAGATCCCTACGCCTGACAGTCCTGGTAGTCCGAAGATGCCCGTCAGATCATCATACCTGCCTCCGCCGCACAAACTGCCCATGGGCACATCCCTGGCCATCACTTCAATGATGGTGCCGGTATAGTAACTGAGTCCACGGGCCAGCCGTACATCAAACTCAAATTTATTTCTAACATCAAGACTTTTCAGGTATTTCAGCACATGACAAAGTTCATCCAGTCCTTTTTTGCCGGTATCAGAAGAGTTAAACAGCTCTTCCAGGAAGGCTTTCTTCTCCTTGATCTTCCCATCGAGGGTGAGAATAGGCTGTAGTTTCGTAATCGCATCATCTGTAAGCCCGCGCTGTGTTAACTCTTCGATAACTTTTTCCACACCGATCTTATCGATCTTGTCCATGGCAATCGTAATATCCGTGAGTTTATCAGCTGCACCGATCGCTTCTGAGATGCCATAAAGAATTTTGCGGTTGTTGATCCGGATGGTGACCGGAAGGTCCAGCCGGGTAAAGATTTCATCGACAATCTGTATCTGCTCAATCTCATACAGCAGCGAATCGCTTCCGATCACATCCACATCGCACTGGAAAAATTCACGGTATCGCCCTTTCTGGGGCCGGTCGGCACGCCAAACAGGCTGTATCTGGAACCTCTTGAAAGGAAAATTCAGGTTATGCTGGTGCTGTACCACGAACCGTGCCAGTGGGACTGTAAGATCGTAACGGAGACCTTTTTCCGAGATATGCTGAGTAAATGCCGACAGATCCCTGATGCCGGATTCTGCCAACTGCCCACTGCCAACTGCCCACTCTGAGCCCTGCGCCCTGTGCTCTGAGCCCTGCGTCCTGTGCTCTGAGCCCTGCGCCCTGAGCCCTGAGCCTTTAACTCCCTTCAGATAGTCTCCCGAATTAAGGATACGAAAGAGCAGTTTGTCGCCCTCTTCACCATATTTGCCCATGAGGGTGGAGAGGTTCTCCATGGCCGGGGTTTCGATGGGTTGGTAACCATGCAGGATAAAAACCGCCCGTATGGTGTCAAAAATATAGTTTCTGCGGGCCATCTCAACCGGCGTGAAATCGCGGGTGCCCTTGGGAATCGATGGTTTTTGTGCAGCCATGAAATCAATTTGAAGCAAAGATAATGATTCAGGGTCAAAGTGCAAGGGTCAAAGGTCGAAGTGATTTTCGATTGATTCGATTTTCGAATTACGAATTTCTTTGATGCAGGCAGTCATGTCAAATTATTTGACATAGGTTGATTTATGTCATATCTTTGCTGGACAACATGTTAAATGATTGATATATGATGGTTTTATCAAATTTTATCAAAACTTTCAGGCCATTGAAACTGGTTGTCGTGTTTATTGTTGTTGTTACAACCGGATCAAGAGTTGACGCTCAATCGTATCAGGAGAATGGGAAATTTATCCTTGGAGCGGGAGCTGGATACAATTTTTCTTTGGCCGGAGGAAATCAGGGGACCAATATTTCTAACGGAGTCCTCTCAGGAATTTACGGCTCGTGGGGAGAGGGCTTCACAGGAAACATTGAGGTTGGAGTGAAAACCTGCAGGAATCTATACTCCATGCTTTCATTGACCTATCTGAATGGAAAGAATTTAGAAAGCACTTTATTTACCAGCAACACTGTCCAACGTTTCAGCCAGGAATTTAGGAGTCACCTGCGTGTCCCGATCGTCATTTCTTTGGGAGCCAGGTATTACATCGATCTCGACTGCCTGTCATCCTATCCTACTCAAAACGCCCTTGCCAGCAGGTTTGTTCCCTATCTGGGTATGGGGGTTGGGGTGGCTCTTGCGGGCCGGATGAACAGCACCCTTTCAATAGAGGATATCACCAATAATGTTGTCTATACCCTGGAGAACAAATCAACCACCACGTTTCATCCTGCTCCCGTTGTATATGGGGAAGTTGGTGTGAACTATAAAATATCGAACAGGATATCCGTAGTTGCCGGTGTCAGGTTCAGCGCACTTTCGCTGATGAATTCCAAACAGAAGATCAATTCCTATATTGAAGATGGTATTGAGAAAGTACCTGGAATGACCACAGCCGACCTTGAAACAGAGTTTGTCAGGGAGTGGGACATCCAGGAAATCCAAAACCCGGATAAACCATCAAAGTTCCTGGCTGAACGATATCCTGCTTCAGGAATTGCAATAACCTGCGGGATCCTTTTTGATATTGGACAGGGTGGGAGGACACCGCAGATGAATCCTACAAATGTGAGACTAAATAATGCTGGGAAAATAGACAGGAGGACGTATCGTTCATTGGAGGTACCAGCTATTGATCCAGTTAAAATTAAGCTGGCATCACAAGGGGCGGCCTGTACAAATTGTCCAGAGATTGATATCATATATAGATCAAACAATGATTCCGTCAATTTTCCCGGGAACAGAATCATATTAACTGATGATGGCCCTTGGGGCAAAGCAGAGATGGATTCAATAACGTTTCCTGATACCCTGATTCTTTGCGAGCCTTGCCCGGGAAGCGGAACGCAGTGCTGCTGTCGTTTAGCGATGCTCACCGTATGCATTAATTTTAGTATGACGATTGACACTGTTGCAATCAATGAGGGAGTTTGGCTGAATACCAGGGGCAAGCCCGGAAAATTCGGCAGAACTGAAATAGGGCTAAAATGTCCAAGCCCGAACCCGGGCGATTGGAAACAAGTGGATCTAAGAAGTGTGGTGGTACATGAGCGTCAACATTTTAATGACCTTAAGATATATGTTGACAATGAGATTAAGAAAGTTTTACTTTCTAACAAAGAATTCCATATGTATTCATGTATGTGTTCGGAAGATAACGATTCAATTTGCAAAGAGAAAATAAAAAAATACCTTCCTGCATTGTTGGCAATACTAAATAAAAAAGCTCAGGAGAAAGTGGCTGAAATTGCAAAACTTGAAAAAAAGAAATATGGAGACGGGCTCCTGGAAAAGAGAGCAAGAGCAGTACAGGCCGAAGAATTAAACACCAGAGGACAAAAGAACTAATTCCACCTCGCCACAGAAACAGTTGGCAGTTCTCAGTTGGCAGTGATCCAGTGATCCAGTAATCCGGTGATCCGGTAATCCAGCATCCCCACGGTGCTTACGGCAGCGGAATCCCTAACCGGTTCAGTATTCCCTGAATATACTCCTTCGTTGCAGGATCCCCCTCCTTCGGTGCCCATGAGGCGAAGTTCTTGTCGTCGATCGGACTGTAGGGTCCGTCCTTGATCTCATAAACCATCGTTCCGGGCTCCAGGGCGAAGATGGAGTGGAAGATTCGTTCGGGGATCTCAGCGCCAAAGCTCCCTTCCAAGGGGGCAATGATCGTGTGGTCGGTAATATTACCTGCAGTATCAAACTCTACAACCAGCAGTCTCCCTTGCAGAACGGTAAATACCTCACGCTTGTCAGGATCCTCGTGCTTGTGAGGCTGGATATAGCTATAAGGTTCAATGGCATTCAATAGCCGCTGCAGCGTATCGTCGTAAGTTTTGTGGAAATTGTAATTTTTCCGGCCGCGGGGAGACTCCCTGGCGAGCTGACTGACACTGTTGAGAAGAGGTTGATCTATTTTGATCATTATTTTAATTTTCTATATCTGATTCTCTTCGGCTCCTCATCACCCAGTCGTTTCTTCCGGTTCTCCTCATAATCGGAGTAGCCTCCTTCGAAAAAGTATACCTGCGAATCGCCTTCAAAAGCGAGGATGTGGGTGGCTACGCGGTCGAGGAACCAGCGGTCGTGGGAAATGATTACCGCACAGCCGGCAAAGTTCTCCAGTCCCTCTTCCAGGGCGCGGAGGGTATTGATGTCGATGTCGTTGGTAGGCTCGTCAAGCAGCAGCACGTTGGCCTCTTCTTTCAGGGTGAGGGCCAGGTGCAGCCGATTCCGCTCACCTCCCGACAGGGCTCCGCATTTTTTCTCCTGGTCGGCACCGTTGAAGTTGAAGCGTGCCACATAAGCCCGTGCATTCATGGAACGGCCGGCCAGCTGGATGATCTCGCTGTTGCCGGAGATCACCTGGTAGACGGTTTTTTCGGGATCGATAGCGGTGTGTGATTGGTCAACATAGCCTAATTTTACTGTGTTACCTATCGTAAAAGACCCTGCCACAGGTTGCTCCGATCCCATGATCATGCGGAAGAGGGTGGTCTTTCCTGCACCGTTAGGCCCTATCACTCCAACGATGCCGGCAGGAGGGAGCGCAAACTGCAGCTTCTCAAAAAGGAGCTTATCTCCGAAAGATTTGGTTACATCTTTTGACTCAATCACCTGGTTCCCCAGTCGCGGGCCATTGGGGATGTATATCTCCAGCCGTTCCTCTTTTGTTTTTACATCTTCATTGATCATCCGCTCATAAGAATTCAGCCTGGCCTTACCTTTTGCCTGTCTTGCTTTCGGTGACATCCTAACCCACTCCAGTTCGCGGTCGAGGGTCTTTTTCCGTTTGCTTTCTGTTTTCTCTTCAGTGGCCAGCCTCAGTGTTTTCTGTTCCAGCCAGGAGGTGTAGTTCCCTTTCCACGGGATGCCTTCTCCACGGTCGAGTTCCAGGATCCAACCGGCAACATTATCCAGGAAATAGCGGTCGTGGGTGATGGCGATTACCGTCCCCTTGTATTGCTGCAGATGTTGCTCCAGCCACTGAACCGATTCGGCATCCAGGTGGTTGGTAGGCTCGTCGAGAAGCAGGATTTCCGGTTCCTGCAAAAGGAGTCGGCACAGTGCAACGCGGCGGCGTTCTCCTCCAGAGAGGATCTTCACCTGGGCATCGGGTTCGGGGCAACGGAGGGCATCCATGGCCCGTTCCAGTTTGCTGTCGAGGTTCCAGGCGTCATGGTGTTCCAGTTGCTCGGTGAGCACCCCCTGCCGGGCAATCAGCTTATCCATCTCGGTGTCGCTCATTGGCTCGGCAAACTTGTTGTTCACCTCCTCATACTCTTTCAGCAGGTTCACCACCTCCTGAACGCCCTCTTCCACAATCTCCTTCACGGTTTTCGACTCATCGAGAACGGGCTCCTGCTCCAGCATTCCTACTGCATATCCGGGGGAGAAGACAACCTCACCCTGGAAGGATTTCTCGGTGCCTGCAATGATGTTCAGCAGTGTCGATTTTCCGGATCCGTTCAAACCTATGATGCCGATCTTGGCACCATAGAAGAAAGAGAGATAGATGTTCTTTAACACCTGTTTGTGGGGTGGGAATGTCTTCGAGACATTCACCATACTGAAGATTACTTTGCGGTCGTCGGACATATGTTCAATTACGAATTACGAATTAAGAATTACGAATTGTTGCAGGTTGCAGGTTGTCAGTTGTCGGTTGTGGGTTGTGGGTTTTCGGTTGTGGGTTTTCGGTTTTCGGTTTTCGGTTGTGGGTTGTCGGTTTTTACCGACGGCAATTCATTTCTCATCACCCCATCATTACCTTCCTACCTACCTACCTACCTACCTTCCTACCTTTCTATCAGCTTCTCGATCTTAGCTGTTTCCGCCTCCCACGAGTAGTTCTTCACAACAAACAGATGGCCTTTTTCAGCGATTTCGGAAGCCAGATGTTCGTTATCCAGAAGATTGATAATATGCGCGGCATATTCCTGAGGAGTCTCTCCAACGAGGATCTCTTCTCCGGGGTTTGCGTTGAGAGCCTGGTTGGCCAGGGGAGAGGTGATGCAGGGGATTTTCATCGCCATAGCTTCCAGGAGCTTGTTCTGCAATCCGGTACCAAGCTGCATCGGGGCTATAAATACGCTGGACTGGGCATAGGCTTCGCGCATGTCGGGCACCCAGCCGCTAACCTCCACCTGCGCTGAACGAAGCACCTGCACCCGCATGGTTGGGTTTGCTCCGGCGATCAACAATTTCAGCCCCGGTTTCTTTTCCAGCACCAGCGGCAGGATCTTGTTCACCAGGAATTCGCAGCTGTGGATGTTCGGAGGATAACTCATATTTCCGGTGAACACCAGGTCGTACTCCTTCGTGCGCTCCAGAGGATGAAAGAAGGTGGTGTCAACGCCATTGGCAACCACCACGATTTTCTCCTTGTCGGGATGGGGAATCAGATCGCGGTCGGGGTAGGAGATAATGATCTTGTTGTCGAACCGGTCGAAGGCAATCCGTTCCGAATCCAGCATCCGTTGATATTCCAGCTTCAGGAAGGGGCGAAGCAGGATGGATGAACTGGCCAGACGCCTCTCCACCCCTTTCGAGAAAACATCCTGGTAATCAAGTGTTTTCGGGATCGGAAGATCTTTTACGTAATCGGCCATGCGGATGAGCTGGCAGAAAATATGATCGGGTTTGTATTTGGCGATCAGGCCGAGGATGATCTTTTCGGTAGCTTTGTTGTAATAGTATCCGACCTGAAGCGGCTTCCCGGTAAAAAGAGCCCTGACGATATTGCTGAAGATGGTGGCTTTGGAGATCGGGATGATGTGTACGGCGCTGGCGTATTTGCTCAGGACAGGCACGGCATCTTCATGCAACACGCCTTCATTGAGGGCACAGATGATGATCTCGTGATGTTTCGCGAGATGGGTAATCTGGTGAAAGGCCCTCAGCTTATCGCCTTTTTCAGTAGGGTAGGGTACACGTGGTAAAAGAAAAAATAACTTCATGCAGATAGCTTCAACAGGACAAAAATAAAAAAAAAGTGGGTTACCCGGTCAGTTGTTTGTAAAATGAAATCAGCTTTTGGATGATCAACCGGCGGTCATATGTTGTCTCAACCAGCCTCCTGGCTGCTTGTCCCAGTTTTGCACAACGCTCCATGTCGCCGAGACAAAGTGAAATCATATCGATGAATTCACAGGGGGCATTGGCAACCAGAATATTTTTTCCGTTGGTACAATCGATCCCTTCGGCGCCAATCATGGTGGAGATGATTGCTTTCCCGGCTGCCATCCCTTCGATGATCTTGATCCGGATGCCGCTTCCCGAAAGCAGCGGGACGATCATGATCCCATGGGTATCGATGAATTCCCTGGCATCGTCCACCTCTCCCAGTACCTCGACATTGGGGAACGACATCCGCAGCATCCAATCGGGCATTTCCCGGCCGGCGAGGTAATATTTCAATGACGGAAACTCTTTGTGTACCTCGGGCCACACATGGTGCAGGAACCACCTCACCCCTTCGGCGTTGGGAATCCAGTTCATAGCCCCGATGGAGAACAGGGATACAGGCTCTTCCGAGGGAACCGGTGGAGGAAAGTTATCCAGGTCAATGCCGAAGGGAATCGCTGCCAACTGCCCACTGCCCACTGCCCACTGCCCACTGCCCACTGCCAACTGCCCACTGAAGTATTCCGCATCCTTTTCGGTGATCGCTGCGATTCCGTCAAATCTTGGCAGCATGCTCAGCTCGTAGCGTTTCAGCGTGTCGGCCAGATGCCGCATGTAGAGGCGCTTCACCGGATTTTGTATTCCTTCGGCCACACGATGCCAGATGAGGTATTCGATGTTATGGGCGCGCAAAACCACTTTTGCATCGGAGTTTGCCCTCACTGTTTTAAGGTAGGGCGCTACGAAGATGGTCTCCATCTGGACGATGTCAAACGGTTCCGCCTTGAGCACCTCGACAAGGCGCTTCCGGAAGTTGGAGGAGATAAACCGTTCGACATGATACGACCTGCCTGTAAACAGGTTCAGGAAAGCGGCAAGGGGTTTGATCCGGAGGTCTACATCGATCAGTTCGATGCCTGTTTTCAGCCGGTAAGCTTCGGGGATGTCATCAGGGCCTATATTATATTTAAAGGAGTTGACGGCAAGCACTTTCACCTGATGGCCTTCACTGATGAGGCCTTCCACCACCATGTTCATTGCAATGGGGCCCCCTTCGCGTGGGGGGTAGGGCGACTTGTTTGAGATTACCAGGATCTTCATGAATTCGTCCGGGTTGGAATTCTCAGGAGTTTCCGGAAAAATTTTATCCAGGCATCCAGGTCGAAAAGAGAGGCGTCAATCGTAGCTTTGTAGGTCAGGAAGATGCCGATAGGGACGAGCATTAACGGGGCGATCCACATGCCCTGCCATGCGGGAAGAACTCCTTCGGCGGTGTATTTCTCACCGGTAAATGAGACAATCCAGAAGAGCACGAAAAAGATGGTAGCGACGACAGCCGGCATCCCGAGTCCGCCTTTGCGGATGATGGCGCCCAATGGCGCCCCGATGAAGAAGAGCAGGAAGCAGGCTATCGAGAAGGTGAACTTCTTCTGCATTACGATTTCGTGCTTGTGCAGAAGTTTCGATTTTGAATAGATGTTCTTTTCATGCATCTCACAACTCTCTTTCATGGAGAGGGAGTTCGCTTTGGCCGACTGGCAGATGGAATACCAGTCTTCGCGGTTGAAGTTCAGCAAAGTGGCATTGTTGAAAGCGGCGAAGGTATCGGTTTCCACAGCCATCAGCGTGTCCATCCTGGCGTAAAAGACATAGTTTGACTGCAGTGCCAGGTTGTATGTCTCCCGCTGACGGGCCACTTCATCGGTCATGGAATCGATAGATACCATGAGGTCGGTGATGTTCTGCATCTCATAGTTCTTTTTGAAGAGCGCCTCGTCGGTACGGGAAAGCTGGAAAGCCGAAAGGTCAAAAAGCAGGCGTTGTTCCTTGAATTTTGTACGCTGGAACGGACGGGTAACTTCATGCCTCCGCATATTTGTCCGCTCTTCGTAATTCATCCCATCATAAAGAATAAATACCAGGTACCGCTTGTCGGGCGACAACTCCATCTTTCCCCAGCTGGCAGTTGTCACCATCGTATTCCCCTGATGGTCGGTATGGTCATAGATCATCACATCGTGAATGGTGTTGCCATCTTTGTCTTTTTTTCCGACACGGATCACATATCCTTCGATGCCGTCGTAGAAGACACCATTCCTGAGGTTGAATGCCAGTTTTTTTGACCTGACATCGTATAGCAGTGAAAGAAATTTAAGATTGGCTTCCGGGAGTACCGTATTGGCAAAATAGAACGCCAGTCCGCTGATAAAGAAAGAGACGATCACAAGGGGGAGCATGATCCGGCGCAGGGAGATGCCTGCCGCCTTCATGGAGACAAGCTCATAATGTTCACCCAGGTTTCCAAACATCATCAGTGAGGAGAGAAGAATAGCCAGTGGAAGCGCCAGTGGTACAAATGTGGAAGATGCGTAGAAGAGCAGTTTGAAGATGATATACCATTCAAGCCCTTTCCCAACAAGGTCGTCAACATACTTCCAGAGGAATTGCATCAGCAGAATGAAAAGGGCAATGAAAAAGGTGAGGACGAGTGGGCCCAGGTATGTGCGCAGAATGAATAGGTCCAGTTTTTTCATCGGTATTGCGATATCCCTGCAAATATAGGGGATAGTTAGTTAACGGATTTTATCCCGAACTATTTTACTCTTACGATGCCACCAAGCGGTTTCCCGTCAAGAACACCATTAGTATAGTGTAACGTCATAGAACTATCGCTGAAATATCTGATCCAGTCACCCTCTTTTAATCCGTTTTTGAAATTGCCCTGGTAGCAAATTCGTCCGCTTGCATTCCAATAGGTCCATTCACCCTGCCTGCGCCCGTATTCATATTCTCCCGAATATCTTTTCTGGCCATTCACGTGAAAACCTTCAGCCGAATAGATGACACCATTGGTAAAGCACTCTTTATCTTTCAGAAAGCCCTCTTCGTCCCAATAATTCCACTCTCCATCTTTTTTATTGGCAATAAATTTACCTCGTGATTTTTGTTTCCCATCCTCAAACCAGTAGGTCCATTCACCAACTTTTTTGTTCTTCTCATACATCCCTTCAGAAGACTTTTGCCCATCTTCGAAGTAGTACGTGCAAAAGCCCTGCTGAACTTTCAGTTTTTTTGATTTAAACAAGCCAGTCATCTGAATCTTCCCGCTGATGTAATAGTCATTCACCACGTACCCATTGTTGCTTTCGGGGAACGCTTTTCTATAATAGATAGCTTCTGTTTTATCCGTAATTTCATTCCAATCCTTGTCAAAAAAGACTGTAATTGTGTCCTGTGAATAAACAGCAGAGGCAATGAAAGAAAGGAAAAGGAGGAAAATGGAGCATGGTTTCATAGAGGAGATATTATTTGCTAAAAAAGATGATGACCGGCAGGCTCTTTGCAATCTTATCCTGTTGCTTACAAATATCCTTGTAGTTCTCTGCTTTAATCGCTTTTGTTTTGGTGATGAAACTGTAATCGATTTGCATGGAATTGCTGCTGATTTGTTCAATTTTTTCTTCGATATGGAACGCCTCATTGTCAAATGTTTTCATGTCGTCGAGGATTAACAGGTCTTTCGGAAAATGAAAGATCACGCGGTAAGTGAGGTTTGTCGGGTGGTTGATCATGAAGTCGTTTTTCCTGTTTTCACAAGCAGCCATTTTCATGAAATGATAGAGCATGATCGGCTCATACCTGAAAATCCACAAACCTGTAGCAGCTTCGTTTTTTTCCTTATCTCCATCTCTCCAGAAATCATCCACTTCGTAGTGATAGGCTACCGTGAAATGATTGGCCTCCGTATCATCTGAGATATCAGGCTCTTTTGTTTGATTGACAACAGGAAAAATGAACCCGAGATCTTTGGCTACAAGATCTGAAATATCTTTGGTTGAATAAAACTCCATCATTAACCTCCTCTGATCCGCATCAAAGCCATACTTGTAAGATGTCATTGTAAGCACAGCCGGTTCGGTAAAAGAGGTGATGGTAAACTCATCCGTAACGATTCCACCCGATTCTGTTTCTCTTGGCGACATGTTTGGGAGGGTATCCCCGGGTAATCCTATGATCAGAGCCTTTCCATAATCAATGGTATATAACTTCTTATAATCGCCTCCCTGCTGAGCAAAAGAGGGATCAACCCAGTAGGTAGAGTCGTTATAGGTAAACGTAACGATGCAATGGTTAAACACCTCATTACTGGGGTAAAGATCAGCAACCATCTGCTGGAAATTGGTATTGACAAGCGCTGGATAAGCTTGCTCAATGCCTATTTTTTTAAGCAGTGAAGTGAGTAACAACGATTTGTCTTTGCAGTCGCCAAAGCGTTTGGTTACCACTTGTTCAGGAGGAAATGGCTGAATGCTCCCAATCCCTGATTCGATACCCATATATCGGATATCGTTTTGAACATAATCAATGATCTTGTTGATTTTATCATCTGTTGTCTCCTTCCCGTCAAACAGTTCGGTAAAAACAGGATCGAGGTCAGGCTCCTTATTCAACGCAAACACCTTTTGAGCCCAATGATTTACATCGACCCATGAGGTAAAACTACTTAAGGTAAAATAGCTGTAAGGGATACACCAGGGCGGTGTAAAATCTTCGGGTTCAAACGCTTTTACATTCTCAGCTCTGATTTCAATATGATTGTAGTTGTCAATGACCGATGCAGAAAACTGAACGCTGTCACAATCGATGCACTTATATGTATAATTCTTATCAGTCGGATACATAATACATAGAGACAATAAATCCATCGGGTTCATCATCTGAAGGGGAATTAACAGGTATTTCTCTCCGTCAAAAATTGGATTGTCTCCAGTGAGGGTATAGGCAAAATCAATCAGGTCATCTTTCCTGATGTCGTTCAGAATGTCGTAAGCCGTAATCTGCCCCCTGTAGATTCCCTGATCCAGGTTTTGCTCATTATTCAGGATCTCCAGGCTCAGGTCGTTGGTACGGTCTATTTTCTTTCCTTTCCGCCAGATATAGAGGTGATGGATCTTCAGTTTTTGATAATTGGTGTCATAGTTAATGGATAGCTGTGATGCATTGGTGATTCCGCTATAGGAAGATACATTGATCACTTCATGGGAGAAAAGCGCTTCTTCTTCCAGATTTAACTGATAATCGGCAAGGGTTAAATAGTACCCTGACACGATATCATACCTGGAAACGGTCGATTCATCCGGAATCTCAACATTCTTCACCCAGTCGGGAATTTTCTCAAACACGTAGGTTTGGGCATGGAGGTTTGGGGGCAGCAGAAGAGCTATGAAAATGATCAGCTGATGGATGTTTTTCATGTATTCCATTATTACATAACACAAACTTAGCCGGTAAATGTAATTATTTTATCAATACAATTTAATGAATTCCTCTCGCCAGGCCGCCATCCACGAGCAGGTTAACACCACTTATATAACTGGCGTTTTCGGAGGAAAGGAACGCGATCACATCACCAACCTCTGCCAGCTTCCCCATGCGGCCTGCCGGAATATCTCTGACTATCTCTGCCATGTACTCCTCGGGCGTGATATTTTTCGTGGCAGAGCGTTGCTGCATCAGATCCTGCTGACGTTCCGTATGGATGAATCCGGGACAAATTGTATTTACGGTGATATTGTCTTTGGCATATTTGTTGGAAAGCACTTTGCTGAGGCCATGAATCCCCGGCCGCAAAGCAGATGAAATCAACAGGTCGTTGACAGGCTGCTTTCCGGTGATGGATGTAATGGTGATGATTCTTCCCCATTGCTGTTTTATCATCAGAGGCAACGCTTCCCTGGTTAACCGTACCATGCTCATCAGCGTGAGTTCGTAACCCTGTCTCCACTCCTCGTCGGTCATGGTCAGGATATCTCCGGTAGGAGGGCCGCCGGCATTGTTGACAAGGACATGGAGGGTCCCGAACCGCTCCCTGATCGTTTCAAACAGCATTCCGATTTGTTCCGCTCTGGAGACGTCAGCCACCACAGGTAAAACCTCAGCGCCACTAACACGCCTGATTTCATCAGCGGCAAGTTCGATCTCTTTCTTGTTTCGTGAACAAACAATGACCGTGGCTCCCTCTTTTGCCAGCGACATCGCGGCAGCTTTCCCCAGGCCTTTGCTGGATGCCGTAACGAGTGCGATTTTTGATGTTAGATGCAGTTCCATTGACAAATGTATTAAGTGTTTTTTCTATAGGGTTATTCCATGATACAGGCGTGATCCCTTTCAGACTCTCGGTATCTTCCGAAAGATGAGGTTTTTACGGGGTCCACAGCAATTTCCAATGACCATCCTGGCTCTACATGTTTTCATTCACTGTTGGTAATGAAAAATTAAAAGTTGAGCCATCTCCGAGACTACTCTCAATCCAAATTTCCCCCTTATTTTTTTCAATAAATTCTTTGCAGAGTATCAAACCAAGACCAGTTCCTTTCTCTTTTTGTGTGCCAAGAGTTGAACTGCTTTCGCTAATAGTGAACAATTTGTCAATTCTTTCTTTCGATATGCCAACTCCATTATCGGTGATAGTAACGATTAACTCATTTTTTTCATTTACGGATGAAAATTTTATTATGCCTCCGGTTTGAGTGAATTTCATTGCATTTGAAATCAAATTCCGCAATACGGTGCTAACCATTTCTTTGTCAGCAAAAACCTGAGTATTTGGCGAAATCTTATTTTCTACGTGGATGTGTTTTTGTTCCGCAACTACTTTTAATAAAGAGGTCACTTCGCTGATAATATTTGCTATATCGAAATGTTCAGGGTTGAAAGGCATTCTGCCAGATTCCAATTGTGACCATGTCATTAGGTTGGCGAGCAAATCCATTGCCCTGTTGGATGATTGCAATATGATTCTTGCAACTTCAACAATTTTATCATAGTTTTTTTCTTTGACCTCTTCAATCAAATGTTCGCTAAATCCAATTATAGAATTAAAGGGGGTTTTCAAATCGTGAGCAATAATTGAAAAGAATTTATCTTTAGTAGCGTTTAGTTCGATCAACCTTAATTCATTGTTTTTGTTTTCTGTAATATCATAACAAGAGCCGATATAGCCTATAAATGAATTATCTAAATCGTGGAATGGTCTGCCAAAATCACGTATCCAACGATACTCCCCAAATTTATTTTTCATTCGATATTCCATTAAAAACGCTTCTTTTTTATCGAATGCAGTAACATATGTTCGCAAACAAAAATCGAAATCATCAGGATGAACCCCCTCAGCCCATCCATTTCCAAATTCTTGTTCCATTGTTCTGCCTGTGAATTCAAGCCATGTTTTATTGAAATAGTCACACAATTTGTCTAAACGCGAACGCCAAATCAAAGCTGGAAATTCTTCAAATATTTTCAAATACAACTCTTTGGCTTTATTTATCTCAACTTGTTGCTCTCTAAGAATTGAATTCTCTCTTTCAAGTTCTTTTATTCTCTCCGTTAAAAAATTAGTTTCAGTGTCCATGGTCTTGATTTTTTAGCATTGGCTATAACGTCTATCTACACCCACCGGGGAGGGCATGCTTGGCCGTTTGTTTGTATTCGAATATTTTGATCATTTATTTACGTTGTTGTTCACTTTGAATCACTTGGGCCCCCAGGCTCCGGGTGCAGGCTTGTCCCGGGGCCAGATCCATATCTCTCAATTCTGATTGACGCTCCCACACTAGGCAATGTCGCAATTGACTTTACCTGTTTTAACTTTGGCCTTCTCTTTTCTCAATTGAAACCCATGAAGCGTCAAACCGATCAACTTGACATATTTGATTGATTCATCGCCAATCTAATTGCATTGTAAAAGTATGAACTAGAATTTCCATACCGTAAATTTGCCAAATATTTTTAAATATGATCCGAAATTATTCGTATTTGATAGTATAATGCCTTCATAATAATACCCAAATATAAAGAAAGTCTAAATGTCCGATAAGTTTAGAATATTTCTTTATCGAACCTTTTCCAGGTCCGTGCCAAACGATCTGTA
This sequence comes from Bacteroidales bacterium, assembly GCA_014860625.1. Classification (GTDB taxonomy): domain Bacteria; phylum Bacteroidota; class Bacteroidia; order Bacteroidales; family FEN-979; genus QYOJ01. The sequence continues at coordinate 36,417 of JACZJJ010000153.1, forward strand.
CGATTTTATTTGATTTTCTCTAAGGATATTTTGTTTTGGATCTTATAATGGGCAGGATATCAATAAAATAGATTACAATGAACTGCTCCGTGTGTTTGCGGTAGCTCCCGGAAGGAAGGGTCATCGGGTGGCTATCGAATCCCAACAGGAGGGACCGGGGGTAGATCAAACCCCAATTGTGGCGTATGTGAATACTTTCACCGGAAACGGGAAGTGAAAATAGGGATAGTCCCCTTTGGGGGATTTAGGGGTAACCGTCGATTTTTTCCCGAAATTATTGCAAAACCCATTAAAAAGCTCTATTTTTGTCATTCTTATTGTTGGATTTAACTCGATAAATTAATAATTGTTTAACCAAAATCATTGAAAATGAAGAAAATTCTACTCTTCAGCGTGGCTCTTATTATCGGCCTCGCTGTAACGGCTCAGAACTTTCAGCTGAAGAACTCAGTGCCTACTGCAAAGAAGGTGACTGAACAAGCAGTTGGGATAGAGCCTGCTAGCACAAGTAATGCAACAGTTACGCCAGGTCCGGTTATGGTGAATGGTGATGGCGTTGATGTTGTTAGCGTAATTACCATTGGTACTTCTGCCAACGCATACGGAAACGGTTATGCCGGCGGTCAGAAAACGTTGGTGTGGGCCGATCCACTGCTTGGAGTGGTTCAGAATTTCCACCGCTTAGGTCCGGGAGCAACCCCACCCAGCTTTTCAGGATATCTTGGTTTTGACCTCGGTATTAACAAAGGAATGACCTCTACGGATTGGACAGTTAACAATCAGGTCTATAACGCCGTTGAAAATGCAGGAGGAACCTACTTCGTTGATGCAGCCCGTTATCCTCAGGCTGTTATCTACAATCCTGGTACCGGAATTGATGATGCTGTTTGTGCATTCTTTGCACCAAACCTCTCCAACACTCTCTCCACATGGGGCGGTCTTAGCTATGGCACTGCAAAGCTCACCAACACAGCCGATTCCACCAAACACCTTTACTGGTACGCACCTCCACCTTATACTTATATTCCTGACGGAATGATGCTCCTTGGTGATGGCAAAATCATCGTTACCGACCTGGATCAGAACTGGGAAAGTGGTGCCGTTGAATATCAGGGAAACATCATCCTCACCACCGGAGTATGGAATGCTACAGATATGGACTTCGAATACACCATGAGCCTTCTTGAGCACCCGACACTGGACAACCAGCGTCCTGCCAACGAGCGTATTGCAGCTTCACCCAATGGCATGCATGTTTGGGTTGTATCCCTGGCCAACACCGGAGATCTTCCTCCTGTTGGTGGCGTACAGGAGCGGTTCTACCCGATCCTGTGGCACTCTGCCGATTATGGAGTTACCTGGAGTGATCCTATCCCGGTTCAACTTGACGGAACAGATGGGATTGATCCCATTAAAAACTTCCTGAGCGACTACCGCATTGAGCAGCTGTATACACCTCCATTTCCTACCCGTGATGAGATTCCTTACACCACCGCTTTCGATTGCGACATCGTAGTTGACGCCTGGGGTAACCCACACATTGGAGTTGTTGTTGGTGTTTCTGCCGATGGCTATTCGATTGCTACCGGTGACAGCTCGTATGCTGTTTTTGATGTCTATTCACCCGACAAAGGAGATACCTGGTGTGCTGCCCTTATGGGACATCCCTGGACATTCCGTGGTGATTATGGTGACCTCACCGAAGATAACCGCGTGAACGCTTCTGTCAACTATGCCGGCGACAAAGTTTTCTTCACCTGGATTGATACACAGGTTCCCGGTATTACCGATAACATCAATCCCGATGTATTTGCCCGTGGATTCGACCTGGTGCTGAATGCTCTCACCAGTGTGAACGGAGACGACCAGCCTAACAATGTTACGTTCCTTTCAGATGTAACTCAGCAGGCCTATTTCTCAACAGCTTCGTATTATACATTCTCCGTGGGTGAATTTGATTATATTCCAATCGTATCCGAGTTACTGTCAGATCCCAACGATCCGGCAGCTCCTGTTACGTTCAAATATATCCCCGACTTCGCATACCAGGATGGCGATTTTACCATCATGCGCCCCGACTGCTCTGTGCCATTCCCGGTTGGTGTTGACAACAGGAAAGCTGAACTGGAAATTTCGATCTATCCAAATCCTGTTACCGATATCGCTGTGATGAAGGTGAACATGATTCAGGGCGGAAATGTTCAGATCTCTCTGACCAACATGCTCGGACAAACCGTTATGAATCTTAACAAAGGCTTTGTAGCTGCAGGAAACCAGCAGTTTACACTGGATGCCCGCAACCTGAACGCAGGTGTCTACTTTGCAACCGTTCAGATCAACGGCGAGAAATACACCAGAAAAGTAGTTGTTGAATAAATTAACTTCTTTTTCAAAAAAAAGAGTCCGGTCTTGTCCGGGCTCTTTTTTTTTATACATTTGTATCGGATTCATTCATGTTTCACTTAAAACCAAAATCTTATGAAAAGATCGCTACTCCTTTTTATTGCCATTGGATTCATTGTTTCCGCTATGGCCCAATACAAGCCATACAGCAACACTGCCAATAGCAAAGTCAAAGTTCCGAAGACTACCTTTCAGATTGATGATCAGGTAGTTGGAGCAAAGGCAACAAACACTACAGTTATCTCAGATGCTATATTGGCTGATGAGATTGTCATGCAGACAGTTTATGACCTGCAGTCGAATGCTGCTATGCAGCACCGGATCTACCGTTATGACGACGGCTCTATCGGAGCAGTCTCCATGATGGCTCACCTCGACGATTTTACCGACAGGGGTACAGGATACAACTACTATGATGGCACTTCCTGGGCAGCACAACCTGCCGCCCGTATCGAAAACACGAAAACCGGCTGGCCATCCTACGCGCCACTTGGTGCTAACGGCGAAATCGTAGTCGCTCACAGAAGCGGTACCACACCGTTAGTCCTTAGCAAACGCGACACCCGCGGAACCGGTGTATGGACACAATTGGAAATACCCTCTCCTGCTGCTTCCCCCGGTATGCTTTGGCCCCGAATGGTGACCAACGGCCCCGACCATATGAATGTACATGTGATCTGCCTGACTGCTCCCACCGGAAATGGTGGAGTGGTTTATGAAGGTATGGACGGAGCAGTAGTTTACAACCGCTCTCTCGATGGAGGAGAAACCTGGGACGGATGGCAGCTACTTGATGGGATGACCTCGGCCGAGTACCTCGGATTTGGTGGTGACTCCTACGCCTGGGCCGAACCCCATGGCAACACCCTTGCGTTCATGCTGGGTGATAACTGGAACGATGCCTTTGTTATGAAATCTATGGACAACGGTGATTCATGGACAAAAGAGATGATCTGGAATTGCCCCTTTAACTTGTGGGCCGGCGGCGATACGACCGGTGATTTCAACTGCATGGACGGTGTAATGGCTCTGGCTATTGGTCCGGATGATGTGGTTCATACCACCATTGGTTTCATGCGCGCAAACGGAGATGAAACCGGTGCCAAATTTTACTTCCCGTGGACCGATGGCCTGATTTACTGGAATGACAATATGCCCGAATTCCCGCAGGAACTGGATCCCGAGTGGCTGGATGAGAATGGCTATATGATTGGCTGGGTGCAGGATACCATGGTATGGTACGGCGATGTTACACAACTGGCTTATTACTACAACTCCATGAGCGGTATCCCCTCCGTGGTTGTGGATGATGCAAACCAGGTTTTCGCCTTCTGGTCCGGTGTTACAGAACTCCTCGACATCAACAACTATTTCCTGCGGCATATCTATGCCCGGGCATCCGTTGACGGAGGTGATACCTGGAGAGATTATATTCACTATGTCAGCAGCGATTTTCTCTATCAGTGGTCTGAGATCGTTTATGTCTCTACCTCACCTACAACAAGTGCAGAGAAGATTTACTTCTCCTTCCAGGAAGACGGTGAAGCAGGAACTTACCTCAAAGGCTCACAGGGAGCTCAGGGACAGGTTTCCATCACCAACAACAACATCACGTTCAGCGACGTTGCAAAGGCTGACATCATCAATTGGGGAGTCGGTGTGAACAACCAGAAGGCAGAATCCTTCGCTGTTGCTCAAAACTATCCAAACCCGGTTAATGGAAATACAGCAATCAACGTCCACCTCACACAACCGGGGAACCTCTCCCTGGCAGTGACCAATGTGGTTGGTCAGCAGGTGATGCAACTCACAAAAGGAGCTGTGAATGCAGGCAGCTATCAGTTCATCGTTGATGGATCAGGTCTCTCAGCAGGGGTCTATTTCTACACTGTAACCGTAAACAATCAATCTGTTACAAAACGGATGATTGTGGAGTAATATTCCGAAAACTTTTTCAAGAGACTGCCTGGTTCCCGGGCAGTCTCTTTTTTTTTTGTCACTTTTTTTTCTACTTTTATCAAAAAATTGAACCTATGAAGAGAATTCTATCATTTGTAACGGCAACTTTCCTTACGGTTAGTATGTTTGCCCAGGTGACGAGCCACCTGAACAGCCCGAACCGGGATGTAAAATCAGCTCAGACAATGGTGCAGGGAGACGGGACCCTGGTTGGACAGCAAAACCCAAACCCTACCGTCTCTACCAAGGCTACACTCGACGATCCTGTAACGATGGTTACCGTGTATGACCTGCAGTCGAATTCATCCGTGGAAAACCGGTTGTTCCTTTATCCGGGCGACGGAACTCTTGGCGCCATCGCTACCATGGCGCATGATAATACGTTTTCCGACAGAGGAACCGGCTATAATTATTTCGACGGTTCAAACTGGGGAACTCAACCCTCTGCACGGATTGAGTCCGTTAGAACAGGCTGGCCCTCCTATGCTCCGTGGGGACCCAATGGAGAAATCGTTGTGGCACACCAGAGCGGAACCACCCCTCTGATCATCAGTACAAGGGCTACCAAAGGAACGGGGGCCTGGACCCAAACCGAGCTTTATCCTCCCGCAGGAGCCTCCGGAATGCTGTGGCCCCGAATGGTAACCAATGGCACGGATCACATGAACATTCATATTATCAGCATGACAGCACCTACCGGAAATGGCGGAACGGTATGGAATGATCTGGATGGGGCGCTGGTGTACAACCGCTCCCTTGATGGTGGAGCTAACTGGGACGGATGGCAGCTGCTGGATGGGATGACCTCTTCCGACTTTTTAGCCTTCTCAGGCGACTCCTACTCCTGGGCCGAACCTCAGGGCGATATTCTCTGCTTCACGTCAGGGGATAACTGGTACGATCAGTTCATCATGAAGTCGACCGACAATGGCGATACATGGACCAAAACCACCGTGTGGCCCTGTCCGTTTACCTTCTGGGCAGGCGGAGATACCACCAGTAATTTTTACTGCGCTGACGGCACCAATACCCTGGCCATCGATGGCAGCGGAAAAGTGCATCTGGCTTTTGGCATGCAACGGGCCAACGGAGATGAAACCGGCGCTAAATTCTGGTTTCCCTTTACCGATGGCGTGGTGTACTGGAATGAAGATATGCCAGCTTTCCCTGAATTTATGGACTGGGATCAACTTTATGCTGACGGAAACATGATCGGGTGGGTGCAGGATACCATGGTATGGTATGCCGCTACCACCGATCTGGCTTACTACTATAACTCCATGACCAGTCACCCAAACCTGGTGATCGATGATGCAGGCGATATGTATTGCGTGTGGGACGAGGTCACTACGTTGATGGACGTCAACAACTACATGCTCCGCCATTTGTATGCGAGAGCCTCATTTGACAATGGCGAGACCTGGACTGATGCCCAGGGGCTGACCGATGATTTTCTCTATACCTGGAGTGAGTGTGTTTTTCCTTTTGTAGCTAAAAACAGCAATGACAACCTATATATCATCATGCAGGAAGATCCGGAAGCAGGACTTCAGTTCTACGGATCATCAGGTGCACAGGGACAGGTTGCCATCACGCAGAACAACCAGACGGTTTTGACAAGAAACAAATCAATTTTCTTCACCTCGGGAATAACAGAATCCTCTAAGCCGGCATTGACTGTCAGCCAGAATTACCCCAACCCTGTAAGGGATTACACCAACTTTCAGGTGAATGCCCCCCGGGCTGGTCTGCTTAACGTTCAGGTCGTCACTGTGCTGGGAAGAACCGTATGGTCCTCAAGTCCCGTTCAGATTGATTCAGGAAATCACACTGTACGGGTCGATGCCGGCAATTTTACCAGCGGGATATATCTCTGTAAAGTGACGCTGGATGGCGAAACCGTGACGAGGAAGATGATCGTTGAATAGTTGTTTTGATTTGGTTTGACCGATAAACTTGAATGAATGACCGATCAATGCTGGCTTTTATGCCATAAACCATTAAAATCGAGTAAGAGCTGGCATTGATCTAATTTATTTTACCGGGAGTTAGTTCCGGTCTACATTTGTTCAAACTAATCTAAACAACCAAATCATTCAACTATTATGAAACATCTATTCCTTTTTGCCGTGGCATGCTCCATCATTCTGAGCAGCTATGCACAAGTGAAACCTGCCTCCTTCAAAAGGAACAACGAGGTTTTTGCTCCAAAGCCTGCCCTTCAGTACGACGGGAATGTGATAGGTCAGCAACAGAATTACTCCGTTGTCTCCACCAAGGCAATCATGGACGACCCAACGATGGGATGGTCCTATTACGATCTTCAGACGAACAACAGCACCCAGCCCAGGGTATATCTGCACCCCGACGGACAGATCGGTGGTGTTTTCACCATGTCGCATGAAACTTCAGGATACAGCGACCGGGGAGCTGGATACAGGTTCAATGACGGATCTGCCTGGGGACCCGAACCAACTGCACGCATTGAACTCGATCGCGCAGGATGGCCCAATTACGGTCCGTTAGGCCCTAACGGAGAGATTGTGGTTTCACACAAAAGTGCCACCAATCCGTTGTATGTCAACACCCGCCCGGTGAAAGGAACTGGATCCTGGACTCAGACAATACTTGCAGCGCCGGTAGATGCCAGCGGCCTGGACTGGCCGAGGATGGTCACCACTGGCCCTGATCACATGTATGTTCACGTGATAGCTGTAACCGGCCCAACAGGGAATGGTGGCGTCGTATATAACGGACTGGATGGAGCGATTGTTTACAACCGTTCCCTTGATGGCGGTGTCAGCTGGGATGGCTGGCAGTTGCTGGATGGAATGACTTCAGCTGAATACCAGGGTTTTTCGGCCGATACGTACGCCATTGCTGCAGAAGGCGATAATATCGTCATCGTGGAGGGTGATAGCTGGAACGATCTGTTTATGTTGAAATCGACTGATAACGGCGATACATGGACGAAAACGGTGATCTGGCCCTGCCAGTACAACCTGTGGCCAGGTGGTGACTCTGTTCCCGAATTCTATGCTCCCGACGGGTCTCTGGCACTTGCAATGGATAAATACGGCAAAGCTCACATTGCATTTGGCCATATGCGCGTTCTGGCTGATGCCACAGGGGCAAAATTGTGGACCATCAACCACGATGGAATGTGTTACTGGAACGAGAATATGCCACTGCCGGATCCGACGCTTGATCCCGACATACTTTTTGCAAATGGGAACTATATTGGCTGGGTTCAGGATACACTGCTCTATTATGAACCAACCAGTTCCTTCGCATATTATTACAAATCGATGAGCACATTCCCCACCATTGCATGCGATGAGTATGACAACGTTTTTGTCACCTGGTCGGGCATGGTCATGGATCTGGATGTAAACAACTACCATCTCCGTAACATTTTTGCACGGGCATCTACAGACAACGGAGCCACATGGCATGAAAATATTCTCAACATAACAGGCAGCATCTACTTCTGGGGGCTTGAGTGTATTCATGCAAGCGTATCCCCAACTTCCGACGACAAGCTTTATATTCTTTTCCAGGAAGATTCAGAAGCAGGTCTCTTTTTGCAAAGCACAAATGCAGGTTACCAGGGACAGCCAGGTCCAACCAATAACCAGTACAGGCTGATCACACCAAATAAAGTGGATATCATTGACCCGGGTGTGGGGATCGGGGATCGTCAGGAAGCCTCTTTCCTGCTTTCTCAGACCTATCCCAATCCGGTTCGGGATTTGACAAGCATGGTCCTTAACCTCGCCAAACCGGCCGATGTCAAGGTCTCCGTTTACTCTCTTCTCGGACAACAGGTCCTAAGTCTGGATAAAGGCATTCTGAATGCAGGAAGCCATCAGCTTGTAATTGATGCTGCTGGATTAAAGACTGGTGTCTACTTCATCTCAGTGAAGGTAGGTGACCAGGTACAAACACGTAAGATGATCGTGGAATAGGTTTATGGTCAATCCAAAGAGAAAATCCCGGGATTATCCGGGATTTTTTCTTGGATGCCATTGTGATTACCAGTAACTTTGTCTGATAAAACCAACAAACTATGAAAAAATTTACCCTGTTATCTGTTGCATTAAGTTTCCTGCTTATGACCGGTGGACTACAAGCCCAGCTCTCCTCCGGGGCAAGAGACCTGTCAAAACATGCTAAAGTGCTAAAACCAAACCTGAACCAGAAAGGTGAAAACGGAATTGGCCAGTTGCCTGCAAACACAACTGTAATCAACAAATCGGTATTGGAAGACCCGACTTTAATGGTCACACGTTACGACCTGCAATCCAATGCCTCCAGCGAAAACCGGATTCACCTCTTTTCGGATGGAACCATAGGTGCTGTGACCATGATGTCGCACACCGATGCTTTCAGCGATCGGGGTTCAGGACCCAATTTCTACGATGGAACTTCCTGGGGACCTCCGCCCTCGGCTCGTATCGAGTCCTCAAAAGCAGGCTGGCCTTCTTACGCTCCCTGGGGGCCCGACGGTGAGATCGTGGTGACCCATCACAACCTCGACGGACTGATCATTATGACACGCCCCACCAAGGGAACCGGTGCCTGGACAGAAGCAATCCTTGCCGGTCCGGCCGGTGCTGTGGATATCTCCTGGCCAAGGGTAGTTACCAACGGCCCCGACCACATGAACATTCACATCATTGCCACCACCTATACAACATACCAGGGCCTTGACCCCTATGCTCTGTTATATTATCGCTCCACAGATGGCGGAACGACCTGGGATATACAGCATAAGGTGATTGAGGGAATGACTTCCGCCGAGTATATCGGATTTTCATCTGACATGTATGCCTGGGCCCAGCCGGTTGGGGACACCATAGCTTTTGCTTTCGGTGACTCCTGGCGCGATCTTGCAATCATGAAATCTTACAACAACGGATTGGACTGGGAAAAAGTCGTTGTTTGGCCATGCCCATACAACTTATGGAACGGTGGCGATACCACCGGAAGGTTCCTCGGACCTGACGGAACACTTGCCCTGGCTCTCGACAAAAGTGGGAAAGCACATATTGTTTCGGGTATAATGGGTGCCGACGGCGATGAAACGGGAGCTACCTTCTGGGTTCCCAAGAGCGACGGACTGATCTACTGGAATGAGGACATGCCACAACTTCCCGAGGTTCTTGACTGGAATGAGCTCTACAACAACGGTACAATGATTGGATGGGCCGCCGATACCAATGTCTTTTATGTGGATGATTCCCAAATCGCATATTACTATAATTCCATGACCAGTCAACCCTCCATTGCGGTTGACGACGATGACAACGTATTTGTTGTTTGGTCGGGCGTTACCATGAACCTGGATCCCGACAGTTACCTGTTGCGCCGCATCTATGCCCGTGGCTCGTCCGACGGTGGTGCTACCTGGACTACAAGCTTACTCGATCTCACTTCCGACTTCCTCTATACCTGGAGTGAGTGTGCCTATCCAAGTGTTGCATGGAATACCGACGACAATATCTACTTCCTCTTTATGGAAGACGACTACGCCGGAGTATCCCTCAACGGCGCCAACGGTGCCCAGGGACAGGTCGCCATCGGTGATAACAACATCAAGTTCATGAAGCCCTCGAAGATGGATATCCTCTACCCTGTTGGAACAGCGAAAGAACAGACGGAAGCCTTCAGTGTCTCCCAGAATTTCCCCAATCCTGTCGTTGACCAGACAACAGTGAAGGTTAATCTGCCGCAAGCAGGCACCCTTTCACTGGAAGTGACCAATATGATGGGACAGCGTGTGGAGACCCTTTCGAAAGGAAGCTGCACAGCCGGGAACTACTATTTCACCATTAACGCAAAAGGACTCACCCCTGGCGTCTACTTCTACACCACCACCTTCAACCATTCAAAGGTGACGAAGAAGATGATCGTGGAGTAATCGCTTACAACGCCATAGTATGTGGGGGCAACCGGTTAGGTTGCCCCTACGTTTTATATATGGTTGCCCCTGCATTATTCTTATATTTGCGCAACGAACAACAACTCATGCTCTACCGCGAAGTAAAAACCCTTATCGGCAAAGATGTAAAGCTTGAACTGAAGCAGAAGTACGTCATCAACGGAATCCTGCTTTATCTCCTCTCAACCATTTTTGTCGCTTACCTGGCGTTTGAAGAGGTGATCACTCCTGACACCTGGAATTCGTTGTTCTGGATCATTCTGCTGTTTGTTGGAGTTAACGGCATCAGCAAAAGTTTTGTCCAGGAGAGCCCCGCCCGGTACATATATTATTATACGATTGCCAGCCCCCAGGCGGTGATCCTCTCCAAAATTCTTTACAATCTCCTGCTGATGGCAATTCTCTCATTGCTTTCCTTCGGCATGTTCCTGCTCCTGATGGGCAACCAGGTGATCAACATCGAACTGTTTATTCTGGCGCTCCTCCTCGGCAGTTTCGGCCTCTCATCCATCCTTACGATGGTGGCTGCCATCGCCTCCCGCGCCAGCAACAATTTCTCCCTGATGGCCGTTCTCAGCTTCCCCATCATCCTGCCGCTTCTGCTCACCCTGATGAAGATCTCCAGCATGGCCCTCTCCGGTCCCGAATGGCCCGGTACGGGCGGCCCGCTTGTCATTCTGGTCACCATCAATCTGGCCGTAATTATCCTTGCCTATTTATTATTTCCGTATCTTTGGCGCGACTAAAGGAAAGTTAGAAGCCAGAAGTGAGGGTTTCGGGTTTCGGGTTTCGGGTTTCGGGTTTTGGGTTTCAGTAATTTCTCTTCTGCTGAATTCCATGATTACCTGCCCTAATCCCTAATCGCTAATCCCTAATCCCTAATCGCTAATCGCTAATCCCTAAACAATGACCAATAGACTTTTAATAAAAGGCCTCTGGTGGAAAGCTCTCGCCTTTCTCCTCCTTCTCTACGCGGTGATCTACGGATTTTTCATTCCTGTTCCGGATACCATGATCGGAGGATCGATGAGGAATGTCTTCTACCACGTAGGAATGTGGTTTGGGATGACGGCAATGCTGACCACATCGTTTATTTTTAGCATCCGCTACCTGAGAGGGTTTAAGGAGAAAGAGGATCTGGTGGCGGTGGAAGCTGCCAACGTTGGCGTCCTTTTTGGCATCCTTGGCCTCATTACCGGGATGATCTGGGCAAAAAACACCTGGGGAGCATTTTGGGTGAGAGACCCGAAGCTCGATGGCGCCGCTGTTGGGATGTTCATCTACCTGGCTTACATGGTGCTCCGCGGCTCAATCGACGATACGCACAAACGCGCCAAGGTAGCTGCCGTATTCAACATTTTTGCCTTCATACTCTGGATCGTTTTCGTGATGGTACTGCCCCGCATGTCAGGTTCTACCATTCACCCGGGCCAGGACGGCGCTCCTGTGATGGCCCTCAAGCTCTCATCCGACACCCGGATTGTTTTCTATCCTGCCATGCTCGGCTGGATCCTTCTCGGTTTCTGGATTATGAATATACGCATCAGAATTCGAAAAATAGGCATAAGGCATGAGGCATAAGGCATGAGGCATCAGGGACTTCATATCACAAATATTTTCACTATTTCACTATTTCGCTATTTCACCATTTCACCATTTAATTTATGACCCCAGATAACAAAATATACATCGTAGTAGCCGTGCTGGCAGTGATCCTGGTTGGCATCTTCGTCTACCTGTTTTTCATGGATAGAAAAGTCAGCAAGCTCGAAAAGGAGATCCAGGAGGATAAACGGAATATCACTGCTGAAGGGAGAGAGGTATGAAGACAATCCATATCGTAATCATCATCCTGGTGGTGGTGGTAGTTGGGGTTGTCATCTCGACCATCTCCGACTCAAGCACATACGTAACGTTCGCCGAAGCTGCTGAAAAACCAAACAAGGAATTTCACGTGATCGGGACGCTAAGTCCGGGCAAAGATCTGATCTACGACGCTGAGAACAACCCCAATGAGTTCATTTTCTATATGCTCGATCAGGATGGCGCAGAAAGGAAAATTGTGTACAACAATTCGAAGCCTCAGGATTTTGAGCGATCAGAACAGGTGGTGATCATCGGTTCTATGCTGAACGATTCGGTTTTTGAAGCCAAAAGCCTCCTCCTCAAATGCCCTTCAAAATACAACGACGAAGAACAACCGGAAAAGTTCCAGGAGCAGAATTTTGGATCAAACGAGTAAGGTTTTAAAAAACGATGCCTTTTAAAAATCTTTCGCACTTCATTTCCGCTCTTGAAGCCTCCAACGAACTGGTCCGCATCAAGGAGTTTGTCTCTCCCAACCTCGAGATCACGGAGATTACCGACCGGATTTCCAAGCAAAACGGTCCGGCTCTTCTGTTTGAGAATACAGGTACAAACTTCCCTCTGCTGATCAATGCCATGGGTTCGGAGAAACGGATCTGCATGGCGTTGGGCGTTGAAAAGCTTGATGACATCGGGCGCGATATTGATGAGATATTCAAAGCCTTTCTCTCTCCGAAACAGAGTTTCCTCGATAAACTGCGAACACTCCCACTACTGCAGGAATTGGCTTCCTGGATGCCGAAGAGTAAAAAGGGAAGAGGCGCCTGCCAGGAGATCGTGATGGAGAAACCTGATCTCACAAAATTGCCCATTCTTACCTGCTGGCCTGCCGACGGAGGACCGTTTATTACCTTGCCCTGCGTGCACACTATAGATCCGGGAACGCCCCCAAACCC
>JACZJJ010000154.1 GCA_014860625.1 Bacteroidales bacterium
CGATAATATCTTCCGGTGGGCCTGGTTTAATCCAGTTGCTCTTTACTGGTCCTCTATCGGGGACCTGGTGGAACAGAATCATCTTGCGCGGGAATTCCATTCTGACGGCATCAGGAGATTGTAACCCCGAACCCGACGTTGCAACAGATACTTCCATATAATTGGGGTACTCCTTCAAATGAATGATCTGCAGACCTCCTGGAGAGGTAACCCCATCCTCCTCCCGCACAATGCTCTGCAACTCCGCATAATCTAACAGCTGGTGCATTATATCTGAAAGATCAGAGAGGGTGTCCATCTCTCCTTCCGCGAGCATGGGGGTCATATCCGCCAGGTAGACGATTGATTTGGGGGTAACGGTCACCAACTGCTCTGTGGGTATCATGGCATCGCTTTCGGAAATGGTTCGGAAGGTCAGATCCTGCCAGGGAAGAAAAAGGTAGGTCAGCAGAAGTTTGCCTGTTTGCCTGGATATGAGGTCCACGAACAGCCCCTCCCCTTCCCCGGTGAGGAAGAGATTGATTTCATTCAGTTTTCCCCACCGGGTTGCTGCTTCAATCTCGCATCCGAAATCCTTATAAAGGAGGAGCTTCAGATTCAGGATGTCGAAGGTGAAAAGGCCCAGATCAGCCGGTTCCACAAGTATCTCTCCCCGTTTGTTGATCGCTCCCCACTTGGACTCCTTCCATTGCGAATGTTCGCCATCCTGTTCGGGCGTTCCTTCGGTACAAATGAGGGCAACCCCATCCTGAAACGGATAGGCGTACTCAAAAGAGGGGGAAATCATAATATTTCCTTTCAAATCGGCATACCCGATCATCCCGTTTTCCCGGATCCGGATCAGTCCATCAGAAGGGTAATCAGGACCATTATCAAAGGGGAAGACTTCGAAAAGGAAATTCCCGCTGGAATCGATGGCCGCAAATCCGAGCTCGGGGATGTACTTCACGACAAAGTGATCGTACGGGAAGGTCATATTCCCGTTCTCATCATCATCTGCAACCCCTGCTTGCAACTCATCCACCCAGCCGGGTTTCGCATATTGAAGATATTTTACATACCCATCCTGAATGATCACCTCCACCTGGTGATCGGGAAACCAGAGATTCCGGTACTGGTGCGACTGACCCATGTATTCCGTATAGTTTAGTCCAAGGGCACGCAGCAAATCAGGGAACGAACTGCCGTGGCCAATCCCTTGACATGTTTCAGCGTAGACCTCCTCCAGCTGTTTCACCTGAAAGATCTGATCGACGGTCTCATTTCGGGCCATCTGGTAATCCTTCAACAGGATGTAGTAGTGATGCCATCGGGAGTGGCCGATTGTGAAGAGGATATGTACCCGGATGCCGTCAGGCGAAAACTCCCTCACTATCACATCTATCGGAGCTTCCACATCCACATTGAACAGAGGGTCGGTGGCAAACATCCTTGTCAGATAACCCTCCCTTTCTTGTTCCATCCAATGATCTCTTGTGGCATGTAATTCGACCAGGAGCTCAGGGTTTATCTGACCTCTCCTATCTTTATCCAGGAAGAAGCTCTGTTCCACATCGGATAACGACTCGGTCGGGATTCCGTTCGCATCAATATGTTGTCCGATGTCGGCAGGATAAAATGTTTGCGCCTTTGACATAACTGATACCGATAAACCCATCCAGGAAGCAATGATCAGGACTTTCAAGGGTTTTCCCAGATGTAAATTCATGAGTTAATTTGTATGCAACAGATACAAATGTAATACATAAACGAATAAATATCAATTTTTTGGAGCAAGAAATCGATTGTAAAGCAACAAGCCTATAATGGTCAATACTCCGATCATGCTGAAGGTAATCCAAAGCATGGAGGGTTCGTTCAGTTTTTCCACAAACAGTACATAGAGCCATGCACCCAGCACCCCACCAACACCACTCCCGATCACTCCGTATAGAAATGAATATCCCTGGTAGAGCGCTTTTTTATCGGGTGGAGCAATCAGCCCGACATACGAGATAAATTTCGGATGCGCTGTCATCTCGCCCAGGGTGAAAATAAACATCCCGGCCAGGAAAATCCAGGGACTGGGCGCTATTGCCAGGATTCCCATTCCTGCAGATCCGATGGCAATTCCTATAATCATCGTTGGAAGTGCCTTTGCTTTTTTCACTGCAGCAGAGACAAACAGCTGGAGAAGGATGATGGCACCGGCATTCATCACTGTGACATGCTCGGCTTCAAATTTCCAGTCGGGATTGGCCACAAAGAGTGAGAGAAAACTGTTAACGATCCTGTTCACCGGAGCCATGTTGATGTGTTCCGTCAGGTACCAGAGGACTGAATCATAGACCTGGAAATACATGATCCAGAATCCTGAGTAGATGACGATCATGATGATGAAACGGTAATCCTTCAACACGATTAGCATCTCGGACAAGATCTTTCCAATGGTTTTAGATCCGGTGGCAGTCCCTTTTGGCTCTTTGAAGACGAAGTAGTTGAGGAAAAAGAGCCAGCCGGTTCCGATGGCTGCCATGAAGAATATGTAATTCCAGGAGATTGATTTCATCCATGGCACCAGGATCAATGGGAATAGAAATGCGCCCAGGTTGATGGACCAGTAGTAAATCCCAAATCCAAGGGAAGAGCTGGACTCGTCAGTAACGCGTGCGATCGTACCGGCAACCATGGGTTTGAAAAAGCCTGCTCCCAGAGCAACCAGCAGCAGACTCAGAAACACCGTGGCGTAAGTTTCGGAGAAGCCGGTAAGGAGGTATCCTGTACTCATCGAGATAAAAGCGAAAAAGAGGACCTTCTTGTATCCCAACCTGTCGCCGATGGCACCGGCGAGGATCGGCAACAGATAGAGCAATGGGGTGATCACACTCTTAATAACGCCAACACTCTCTTTTGAGAACCCCAACCCGCCACTGTCGCGGGAGAGGACCAGATAAACAGACAACACCGACATCACGCCGTAGTAAGAGCCCCGTTCAAAGAACTCCATTACAATTACGGTCCAGAAATCGCGCGGGAAAGATTTCATCCCTTTTTTCTTCGCAGGTTCAGCCATAGGGTAAAGTTCTATACAACAATGAAGCGGCTAAAATAGTGATTTTCCCATAGCTAATCAGGGGCGGGTTTGCCGGGGGTTTCTCAGGGGCGGGTTTGGAACCC
>JACZJJ010000155.1 GCA_014860625.1 Bacteroidales bacterium
CCTTATACGTCATCAGTTTATAATGGTAAACCAGCTCAGCCAGCCAGCACGCCGGCCACCAGAAGAACTTCCATTTCCCAAACCCTCTGCGAACATCGAGGTAGGTTCGTTCGCCTTTCAGGATTTTGCCGAAGGCTCTCCAAACCCTGTCCTTTTTTTGGACAGCCTTATGAATTGTACCGGGAACTGCGTTAAAAATTGCTTTCACATGGCCGGCTTCCAGGATCCCGGGCATCAGGGCTTCATTGATCTCTTCAGAATAACAAGCCAGCGTATCAGCACTTCCCTGCAGGTACCGCAATACCGACTTCCCGGCGAGGGCGCCACTTCTGATCGCATAAGAGATCCCCTCCCCGGTAAGTGGGTCGGTAAGTCCGGCAGCATCTCCGGTAATCACAATCTGCCCGGAGTGGAAGGCGCCTTTCCGGATCTTCACAGGAATGGGCCACGCTTTCATGGAGCGGATGCCGGTGAAATGAATGCCGGATGCATCTATAAAGTGCTGGTTATAGGGTTTCAGAAAGCGGGAGAGCGATGCAGGGCCTCCCACTCCAACTGAGAAGTGGTCGCGTTTGGGGAAGATCCAGCCGTAGCCTCCCGGGAAGGTTCCCCAATCAAGGAATACAGCATTTCCAAACTGTTGCAGATCTTCTGCTCCGGCATCCATCTCCGCTTCCCAGGCCATTCCCGGCCTCAGATCTTTCCTTAAGCCGGAGCTGCGAGCTACCATTGAAGAAGCGCCATCAGCGCCGATCAGAACCCGTGACCGAAACATCCCATGGCGGGTCTCCACCCTTACACCTCCTTCCTCCTGGTGTATGGTCGAAATATGTTCATGGTACCTGATCCGTGTACCTGCACCGATCGCCTGATCCAGAAAATACTGGTCCAGTTCTTCCCTCATCGTGCAATAGATCAGTGCCTCTCCCGAGGTTCTTGTAAACTTGTTGGTGAGCTGGCAGGAGAAGTGAACGGAAAAAATATCACGTTCGATGACAGGTGCAATATCAAAAGGGATCTCTTCAACAATTTTTCGGGTGAGTCCGCCGCCACAGACTTTGTAACGGGGGAAACCGGATTTTTCAAGGATCAGTACATCCGCTCCGCCCCTGGCCAGCTCAAAAGCTGCCATGGTCCCGGCCGGACCGGCACCGGCAACAATCACATCGGCATCGTAGTGCATGAAAGCTATAAAAGAGTGAGAACCTCTTTCAGTAATTTCTCCTTGTTTATCGGAACCACACCAACCTCTTCACAAACCAGGCCTCCGGCGAGATTGGAAATGTAGGCGATTTCATAGGGAGTGCACCCTGCAGCCACACAGGCTGAGGCCACGCTGATCACCGTGTCGCCTGCGCCCGACACGTCGGCCACAGAACGGGCATGAGCCGGGACGAAAATATTCTTTTCCGTGATGCTGTCGGCCAGACTAACCAATACCCCTTTCTCCGAAAGGGTTGTCATCACGTAGTTGCAGTTCAGCATCTTACGTAACGACTGTGCCGCCTGGATTACGCTCTCCTGATTGTCTTCTGTTATCTCCATTTTGAGTCCCTCTTTCAGCTCTTTCAGATTGGGCTTGAATAGTGTAACCCCGGAAAAAGAGGTGAAATTTCGCTGCTTGGGATCAACCGTGACAGGGATATTCATATTGTTGGCGATACTGACCACCTTTTTTATCAGTCCATCAGAGATCACTCCCTTGTTGTAGTCCTGAAAAATGATGCAATGGACCTTCTCTTCGGCAAGGATCTTTTCAATCCGGGTAAGCAGTTCCTGCTGATCCGTCAGCGAAAGGTCAAAATCTACCTCTTCATCCACACGCAGCATCTGGTGGTGATTGCCAAAAATCCGGAATTTGGTGGTAGTCACACGTTCGCGGCTCCGAATAATTCCATCCTTTCTGATGGAAGACTGTTCAAGCAGCGACAGAAACTGTTCCCCCTTATCATCATGGCCTATTACCGAACAAAGGATGGGTTCGCTTCCGAGAGCTTTTACGTTCAATGCTACGTTGGCTGCTCCACCCATGCGGTTCTCCCGCTTTTTCAGGGCGACGATCGGAATGGGCGCTTCAGGCGAAATCCTGTCGACCGATCCCCACAGGTAAGAATCAATCATCACGTCTCCGATGATCATGATCTTTTGCTGATCGAAATCCCGGAAAAGTTGCGTATACTTCCCTTCTTTCGTCATGAATCGGGATTATTATGCCAGTTGGTAGTCGGCAACAGTTTTAATGGTCGGATTTTTCTCGTCGGATGCAATCTCTCCGTCCATCAGGCGGATGATGCGGTGTGCATGAAGTGCGATATCCTCTTCGTGGGTAACGACAATTACGGTGTTGCCCATCCTGTGAATATCTTCCAGCAGTCCAAGGATCTCAATGGATGTTTTGGAGTCGAGATTGCCGGTAGGCTCATCCGCCAATATAATAGCAGGGTTATTCACCAATGCCCTGGCCATAGCCACACGCTGGCGTTGCCCGCCCGAAAGTTCATTGGGCTTGTGTGTGATACGGTCAGACAACTTCACCTCCTCCAACACAGCTTTGGCGCGTTCAATGCGCTGGGCTTTGGCAACTCCTGAATAGATTAAAGGCAACATCACATTCTCAAGTGCCGTGGATCTTGGAAGCAGGTTGAATGTCTGAAAGACAAATCCGATTTCCCTGTTCCTGATCTCCGCAAGATGATTATCATCGAGGCGGGAGACATCCTGTCCATTTAAAAAGTAACTCCCGCTGGTGGCCGTATCAAGGCAGCCAAGAATATTCATCAGTGTGGACTTCCCGGAGCCGGAAGGACCCATGATGGCAACAAATTCATTTTTCAGCATCACCAGGGAAACGGAGCGAAGGGCCTCCACAATAACGGTTCCTATCCTGTAGTTCTTGACGATTTTATCAAGTCGAATGATCTCTTTTTCCATCAGTTAAGTAATTCAAATTTGTATATTCCAGATATGAACAAAGGTAATAATTATTTAGAAACGCAGGATAAAATCTTCTTTACTAAGCTCTTTCCTGAAAAAGACAATGCCCATAGTGAAGAGATCAATACTCACTCTCACACTGGGATGCTGCCGGATATTCTCCCAGGCCGACTTCATTCCTTTAGACCAATGGATGTCGTCAAACACAAAAATCGTATTGTTCTGAATATGCGTCAGGCACTCGTCGAAATACCTGAGTGTAGCCTCTTCCTTATGGTTGCCGTCAAAGAATACCAGGTCGACCGTACCTGTTTTCTTGAGTATTTCAGGCAGCAGTTCGTCAAAATTTCCGCAAACCTCCTCAATGTTACCAAGGCCCAGCCTGGTGAAATTGTGGGTGGCGATATGCAGGGTATCATTGCAACCCTCTATTGTATAAATGCGGCTGTTCCTGTATCCCATAGCCATATACATCGCACTGATGCCAAATGCAGTGCCGAGTTCAACGATCGTTCTTGGCTTGTAATGCTTGACTAGTTTATACAACAATTGCCCCTTTTTCGGGCTGACAGACGAACTGCGAGCAATATCACGAACCCTGACGAAACGTTGTGAGTAAGGAAAGGCTATAGACCGGGCTCCCAGGTCAACCCGCTTGATGAACCTGGCCCGCGATAACAGGTCTTTCCTGATCTTTTCTATCAACTCATATTCAGGGTATTGGGTTTGTTCACTCAGAATATATTTATAGAAATTGTAGACAAACGGTGAGTGGATCCTGTATTTCGACCTTACTCTGACCAGATGCAACAGGTATTGATAGAGGAATTTAAGTTGTTCAATCATTCATCTATTTGCCTTAATTTTGGCACAAATTTATTAAATGTCAGACATTAAAGACTACTTCTCCCTTGTAAAGATCAGCCACACGATCTTTTCGATGCCGTTTGCCATGATCGGGTTCTTCCTGGCTGTAAGGGAGAACGAAGGAAATATAGATTACATTATTCTTTTCCTTGTTATTTTATCCGTCCTGTTTGCCAGAAATGCTGCCATGGGGTTCAACCGTTACATTGACAGGGAGTTTGACGGAAAGAATCCACGCACCGCTATCCGGGAGATTCCCCGTGCTATCATCTCTCCGCGTTCAGCACTTCTCTTCGTCATCCTCAACTCCATTCTATTCATCGTAACAACGGCATTTATCAACAACCTCTGCCTGATCCTCTCGCCCTTCGCACTGCTGGTGGTGCTTGGCTATAGTTTCACGAAGCGTTTCACTTATCTGAGCCATGTATTCCTCGGGCTTGGATTGTCGCTCGCTCCCATTGGTGCATACATTGCCGTTGCCGGTCATTTTGAGCTCCTTCCCCTGCTTTTCTCCTTTTGTGTCCTGTTCTGGGTTGCAGGGTTCGACATCATTTATGCGTTGCAGGATATGGAATTTGACCGCCAGGAACAACTGAAGTCTATTCCTGCTACGCTGGGGGCCAGAAACTCCCTGATCCTCTCCGGGTTTTTCCACTTGATTGCACTGATCATGCTGGTGATGGCAGGCATTACCGGTCCTTTTAATTTTCTCTACTGGATCGGTCTTGGCATTTTTACCCTATTGGTAATATACCAGCATGTGATTGTTAAACCAACAGACTTCTCCAGAGTCAACCTCGCCTTTGCTACCCTCAATGGATTTGCCAGCATACTTTTTGCTGTTTTTGTGATCGTGGATATCTATGTGAACAAGTGAATCCAGACCTGCTAAAAGCAGAACGCTCTTCTGAAGAAGAGTCATTCTGTGTATGGATGTTGGTTTTTGGCTTACCGGAATTTTCTTTGGAAATTATTTTTGAACCTCGATTGGTTTATCAAAAATATTAACACCTCCTTTAACCCCAAAATCCAGTGTCTGAACAGGATATGCTATACTGATGTTTTCTTGTTCAAATCGTTTTTTAATGCGTATAATCGCTTCGCTCATCGCCTCTAAATAATCGGTTTGGGTTATAAAATTAATCCAGAAACGAACCTCAAAATTGTAGGAATAGCTTCCTATTTCAGTGAAATAAAAATCAGGACCAGGGGTTGCCAGAAAGGTTTTCACCTGCTGAATTTCTTCGAGGGTCACTTGTTTCACTTTGTCCAGATCATCGCCGTACGAAACCCCTGTTTTGAGAATAACTCTTCGCTGGTTAAAGGTTGAATAATTTGTAAATGTTGAATTATAGATCAATTGATTTGGCACATAAACTTCTTGTCCGCTGATTGATTTTATGGAAGTTGTAATCCAGCCGATTTTTAAAATTGATCCGTATTTGCCATCAAGTGAGACCCAGTCATCATCCTTAAAGGGTTTTTGAATATTCAATAATAATCCGGCAAACAAATTTGATGCAATATCTTTAAAAGCAAAGCCAGCTATAATTCCAATAATCCCTGCTCCGGCCAGCAATTTTGTCAGCATACTTTCCAGACCCAGAATTTCAAGGGATAGAATGATTCCTACTGCAATTAAAAGGATGTATATGATTGTAGAAACAAATTTAGCTACATCCACCTGCTTTTTTTGCAATCGTGTTTTGGTTGAAACTTTTGCTGAATATCTACGGATAATTTTAGCCAAAATATAAAACAGCAAAAGGACAATGACAGCCAGTAAAATTTTGGGTAAAAAATCCAGAGCAGTCTCATCCCATTTTTTCAATATTGGGAACAGGTTGGAAATATCTTCACGCATGAGTACCTTATTTTACTATTATACTTGTTTTACTATTATAAATTGTAAAGATAATACAATCTCCAAACCTGAAACCCCAATACCATCCAACCATCCTACCCTCCTACTCCCTTCATCAGCTTCCCCAACTCTCCCGATCCAGCGACCTGTAATTGATCGCTTCGGCCAGGTGCTCGGGTCTGATCCGGTCGGAAGATTCCAAATCGGCGATGGTTCTGGATACCTTAAGAATCCTGTCAAAAGCGCGGGCGGAAAGACCGAGTTTCTCCATGGCGGTTTTCAGTAACAGGTTACACGGTTCATCCAGGGAGCAGAATTTGTGTATCGTCTTGGCTGTTATCTGTGCATTGCAGTAAATCCTGGCGTATTCAGAAAAACGTTCCTCCTGAATCTTCCGTGCAACAATCACACGATCTCTGATAGCAGCGCTGGTTTCGGTTCGGCGGGAGTCGCTGAGATCCCTGAATGGCACAGGAATGACCTCTACATGGATGTCGATACGGTCGAACAGCGGTCCCGAGATCCGGTTGATATATTTCTGCACAATCCCTGCCCCGCATTTGCATTCAATCTGGGGATGGTTGTAGTAGCCACACGGACAAGGATTCATCGCTGCAACCAGCATAAAACTGGACGGGTATTCGACACTCATCCGGGCTCTGGAGATGGTGACAACTCTCTCTTCCAACGGTTGCCTCAGCACCTCCAGCACGGTTCGTTTAAACTCAGGAAGTTCATCCAGGAACAACACGCCGTTATGCGACAGCGAGATCTCTCCAGGCTGTGGAACCGCACCCCCTCCGACAAGCGCCACATCCGAAATCGTATGGTGAGGCGAGCGGAAGGGCCGCACTGAGATGAGGGAGCGATGGGTCCCCATCTTTCCTGCTACCGAATGTATTTTGGTGGTTTCCAACGCCTCTTCCAGCGTGAAAGGAGGAAGAATGGAAGGGAGCCGCTTTGCCAGCATGGTTTTTCCGGCGCCAGGAGGTCCGATCAGGATAAGGTTATGTCCTCCGGCAGCTGCAATCTCAAGCGCCCGCTTGATGTTCTCCTGCCCTTTCACCTCTGAGAAGTCGTGCTCGTAATCGGCCGATCGGGTTAAAAACTCCGCCCTGCAATCTACCGTCACAGGAACAAGCGATCCTTTTCCCTCCAGAAACTCCACCACCTCCCTGATATGGGTGGCTCCGTATACATCCAGACCGGCGACCACAGCCGCTTCGGGGGCATTTTGCAGGGGCACGATGACACCCTTGAATTTCCGTTTCTGCGCTTCAATGGCAATCGGCAAAGCTCCTTTGACCGGCCTGATTGTCCCATCCAGCGACAACTCTCCCATGATGATGTAAGAGCCTATCCGTTCCGTGCTGATGTGTTCGTTTGCAGCGAGGAGCGCTACTGCGATGGACAGATCGTATGAGGAGCCCTCTTTCCGGATATCGGCAGGTGCCATGTTGATCACGATCTTTTTCCCCGGGATTCTTAGTCCGATGCTGCGCAAGGCCGAATCAATGCGTTGCTGACTCTCCTTCACGGCATTGTCGGGCAATCCCACCATTGAAAAGTTGATCCCGATCTCGATACTCACTTCGATGGTGATGGTGATGGCATGGATTCCGTAGAGTGCACACCCAAATGTTTTAACAAGCATAGCCTATGTTTGCCCATTAATCGGATTTTGGGGCAAAAGGTTATACGTTGAAGGCAAAAAAGTTCAGATTATTTTCTCGGCTTGTATGTTGACCTCGACAGGATCTTCTGGGAATCTGCTTCATCCATCAGCTCCTGCAGGGTGACGTCAGGGTTCTCCTCCATATACGCTTTCACGATTCGCCAACCCAGGTATTCTCCCAATCGCGGAGGCGACGCCTGCGAGAATTCGGCGGTGAAAGGACCATCGGCCAGGAAAGTCCGGATGGTGCTTCCCTGCGACGAAAACAGCATCTGATTCTCAATCAGGGCGGCCCACACCTGGGCTTCATTTGCTGTGACCCAGGCCATCTGCTTCTCCGTATAGGAGATTTTCAGGCTGTCGGGGTAATCCGGGATCATGGCATCCACGAAATAGAGCCTTTTTCCTGCATCAACCATTTGATCAAGCAGCATGTTTCCGGGATAAGTGACAGGGAAGTAAGCCTCCTCCATGGCACGGATACAACCCGGCAGAATGAATTCGGGTTCCATCCGTACGATTTTATACAATGGCAACCCATCGGCTCCATATGGCTTGAAATCTGTTCCCAGGTAGGCATCCAGTGCGATCAGCAAAACCGTGTCAACAAATTGAACGGGATGGTCGTACTCTCCTCCTGAAATGTAGGTGTACACCCTGGGAATTACGGCATCCGGGAAATAATAGATAAAATGGCGAAAGGCATCCGTGAGGTTTTGCTCCAACCCGGTAAGATCCTTAAACCTTGCCTGGGAAGCATTGTAGAATTCAATTGTTCGGCCATTGGTCAGATACTCCTTCAGGTTGTTGATTTTGGCCGTATCGCTGAGATCCGTATTCAGAAAAAACGGGTAGCTGGGCTTGATCTGTCCGAGGCCAGTTTCCAGCCTGTCGAGGGGAATGGCGAACAAGGCCTGGTCGTAGCGGTGAACCTTTACATCATTCATCGGAATCTCCGACACATCCACCTGCAACCTGGGACGTGACCAGTTACAGGATCCCGTCAGCAGAAACAGGGCAACAAACAATGAATGAGAACAGATTGTCAGGAATTTCTTCATACGCATAAAAACGTGAATAACTTTATTATATTTCATTCAAACCTGTTGACAAAACTACAATCAAAAGTTCTATTTTTGTTCGAAACAAGTGATAAAATCTGAAAAACACCAATCATGAAACAGGTCATCATCCCTCTTTTCCTTTTTCTCTTCGGATGTTTGCAACCCTCTTTTTCACAGGCCCAGGAGACATCCGTAAAACTAGGCCTGAAAGTTTCTCCGAATATCGCCTGGATGTCTCCCGAAACGAAACACTACAGTTACGACGGCATCTCCGGAGGGGCCACCGTTGGACTGGTATCAGATTTTTATTTTGCCAAAAATTACGCTTTCTCCACCGGGTTCAACTTTTCTTTCCTCAACGGGAAGGCATCGTATGGCGACTCCCTGCTGATTGACACCACTGCAACCTACGGTCAGCTGAACAGGAAGTACAAATTCATCTACCTTGACATTCCTTACATGATCAAACTTCAGACGAATACGTTTGGACGATTCTCATTTTTCGGGCAGATCGGATTCACCACAGGCTTCAGAATCAGTGCGAAAGCCCGGGATGAAATTGATCCTCAAACAGGGGCATCACCCTTCAAAGAAAACAGCAATATCACTTCCCAGACCACTCTCATCAGGCAGTCGGTGATCTTTGGCGGCGGACTTGAGTACCATCTTGATATCAATACCCGGATCTTTTTCGGCGTCAACTACAGCAACAGTCTGAACAACATACTAACCGGACACAACACCGCAACAGACCTCAACGAGAAATCTCAGTTGAACTTCATTGAGTTGAATCTGGGTGTACTATTTTAGAGGGTTATGAAAATTGCCCTGGCACAACAAAATTATATTGTTGGTAATTTCGATTACAACACAGGCCTGATCAGGGATGCCATTGTCGGTGCCCGTAAATTGGGTGCTGACCTTGTCATCTTTTCCGAATTGTCTGTTTGCGGATATCCCCCGCGGGATTTCCTTGAATTCACTGATTTTCAGGAATCCTGCACAAAAGCCATTGAGCAGATTGCCGGAGACTGCAATGGAATTGCTGCCATTGTAGGAGCCCCCGGCCGGAATCCCGGCGAAAAGGGCAAGCCACTGTACAATACCGCATGGTTTCTGGCTGATGGGAAGGTAGCCGGGATGGCTCACAAGACACTCCTTCCAACCTATGATGTCTTTGATGAATACCGCTATTTTGAACCTAACCGGATGCCGTACCAGGTGATTGACTACCTGGGGAAAAGGTTCGCATTAACGATCTGTGAGGATCTCTGGAATGTCGACAACTACCCGTTGTATGTCAGGAATCCCATGGAGGAGCTCTCCACGATGAAACCCGATGTGATCATCAATATTGCCGCTTCACCGTTTCATTACAATCAGCCAGAAATCCGGTTGAATATCCTGTCACATAATGCGAAACAGTACAACCTCCCGCTCTTTTATGTGAACCAGACAGGAGGGCAAACGGAACTTCTTTTTGACGGCGGTTCGCTGGTGATGGATGCCGGCGGAAGCCTTTACGATGAACTTCCAAGGTTTGAAGAGGCTCTGAGGGTGTATGATCTGGAAGAACTCGGGAACCTAAATACGAATTACGAATTACGAATTACGAACCGGAGCGAAGCGGAGCTCGGCGAAGCCAATTACGAAACCAGGCATTCGGCATCATTGTCATTGCGAGGAACGGAGCGACGCGGCAACAGCATTCAGCTCATTCACTCCGCCCTTGTGATGGGAATCCGGGATTATTTCTCCAAGATGGGCTTTTCCAAAGCGATACTTGGCCTGAGCGGCGGCATTGATTCGGCTGTCACACTGGTACTGGCCACGGAAGCATTGGGCAGTGAAAACGTCAAAGCGCTTCTCCTGCCCTCCAGGTATTCGTCGGAACACAGCATTGCCGATGCCCGGAAGCTGGCAGAGAACACAAACGTTTCATACGACATCATCCCCATCGACGAATCCTTCACCGCCGTTGAGAGCACCATGAGCCCCTATTTCACCGGACTCTCTTTCAATGTAGCGGAAGAGAATATACAGGCCCGGCTGCGCGCAGTTATCCTGATGGCCATGGCCAATAAATTTGGATATATCCTGTTGAATACCAGTAATAAAAGTGAAGCAGCAGTGGGATATGGAACCCTCTACGGGGATATGTGCGGTGGAATTTCCGTGCTTGGCGACCTGTATAAAACGCAGGTATATGAACTGGCCCGGCACATCAACCGCGTGAGTGAAATGATCCCGGTAAATACGATCGACAAACCTCCCTCAGCCGAACTGCGACCCGATCAGAAAGATGCCGACTCGCTCCCTGAATATGCATTGCTGGACAAGATTCTCTATCATTACATCGAAGAGAGAAAAGGTCCGAAGGAGATCACAGCCCTGGGGTTTGACCCGGCGGTTGTGACGAGGGTTCTTTCACTGGTTAACGGAAGTGAGTGGAAACGGCATCAGACTCCACCGATTTTACGCGTTTCGCCCAAGGCCTTTGGTGTAGGCCGAAGAATGCCGATTGTCGGGAAGTATTTGTAGAAGGGGCAACTCCTACATCATCACAGATTCAACTGATTTTATTTCAGGAACAGCACGGATCATAGCTGTTTCAATTCCATTTTTCAGGGTCATCTGGCTATGCGGACAGCTGCCGCACATGCCGGTAAGACGAACGCTTACGATCTTATCATCGGAAAGGTCCACAAATTCCACATCACCTCCATCGGCCTGTAAATAGGGACGAATCTGTTCAAGGACATTCTTTACTTTCAGTTCAAGTTCCTGGTTTTCTGCCATTGTTGTATGTTTATTAAGAATTGCAAAATTAATAAAAAAGGGATCAGGGATCCCTAATCGCTCCCTTTAAAGGTTTCCCTGATCGCATTACTGATCGCTACCTGCTGTGCCACGTTTTGTGCAAGTTGGTCAAAGGCCGCGGTGATCGGCAACGATGGATCGGAGGCTACCGGTGTACCTGAATCACCGGACTGGGTGATCTCAGGAACGATTGGGATCTCTCCAAGCAGGTTGACATTCAGTTCAAGGGCAAATTTCTTTCCGCCACCCTCTCCGAAGATGTGGTATTTTTTTGAAGGATCATCCGGTGGGATGAAGTAGGACATATTCTCAACCATCCCAAGGATGGGGATTGAGATTTTGTCGTTACGGAACATGTCGGCTGCCTTCCTCACATCTGCCAGTGCCAGTTGCTGGGGAGTGGATACGATAATGGCACCGGTGACGGGAAAGTCCTGGATCAGTGTCAGCGGAATATCTCCCGTTCCGGGAGGGAGGTCAATGACCATGTAATCCAGTTCGCCCCACTCCACGTCTGTAAAGAGTTGACGCAAGGCAGTGGAGGCCATCGGGCCGCGCCATATCAAGGCTTTCGACTGGTCGACAAAAAAGCCGATAGAGATCAGCTTCAGCCCATATTTCTCAACAGGCTGAATGATCATCTTCCCGTCCTTTTCATCGCCCTGAGGCCTGTGGTCCATCAGTCCGAACATCATGGGAATGGAGGGTCCGTAGATGTCGGCGTCGATCAGTCCAACCCGGGCTCCGGTGCGTGCCAGCGCAACCGCCAGATTGACAGCTACGGTCGATTTACCCACACCGCCTTTGCCGGATCCGACGGCAATGATGTTCCTTACATCTTTCAGCATCGCCTCACTCTCTTTTCGACGGCTGGTAACCCGTGAAGTAAGTTCAACCACTACCTCAATCTCCTTGCCTGCATGGCGGTGGATCTCATCGATGCAGGCCTGCCTCAGTTCGTTTTTCAGCGGGCAGGCAGGCGTGGTCAGTACCAGTTTGAAAGAGACCTTTGTCCCTTCAATGGTGATATCCTCAATCATCTTCAACGTCACAAGGTCTTTCCCGAGATCGGGATCCATAACATGCGAAAGGGCAGCTTTTATATTTTCGGTTGTGATGTTCATATCTGTTTCTTCTTTACCCTAAATCCCCTGAAGGGGACTTACTCCTCCCGTTGGAAGGATATAACTGCGAAGCAGAGTAAGCCCCCTTTAGGGGGTTGGGGGTTATTCGTATTTCGTATTTCGTATTTCAGTTAAAGGGTTCCAGAAGTATTTGTCAAAATCAACAATCCGGTCATCTTTCACCTCGATTCCTTCACTGCTCAATAACTGTTCCATGATGCCGGGTGCGCCAAAATGTCTCTTCCCGGTCAGAAGTCCGTTCCGGTTTACCACCCGGTGTGCCGGAAGGTTGATAACTTCTGTGTGGGAGGCATTCATAGCCCACCCAACCATGCGTGCCGAGCCGCGTGAGCCCAGGTACTCGGCGATGGCTCCATAGGACGTCACACGGCCGAAAGGAATCAGCCCGACAACATCGTAAACGGATTTGAAAAATGATTGGCTCAAAATCTTACAGATCTTTCTTCAGTTCCAGCAGAAACCCTTTGATCCGGTACAGCGTATCGGTGATTTCAACACTCCTGGTCACATCATCACGGTTCTGGTGGATCTTATCCCTGGCTCCCTGAAGTGTGTATCCACGCTCTTTTACCAGGTGGTAAATGATCCGAAGCTGGTCCAGGTCCTCTTTGGTATAAACCCGGTTCCCCTTCTTGTTTTTCCTGGGCTTCAATATATCGAACTCTTTCTCCCAGTAGCGGATCAGTGAGGCATTTACTTCAAAAAGTTCAGCCACCTCTCCGATGGAGTAATAGAGTTTTTCGATGCGTTTGCGTGTGTTTAACATGGAAAACTGGTTTATTAATCCATTGATTGTGATGGATTCGCCGATAGTTCCAGCATCAACTCAAACTGTTCTGGTGTAATGTCGTTGTAGAAAAAATAGATCGGGTTCACCGCATTCCCATTTTTACGAATCTCATAATGCAGGTGCGGTGCGGTTGATTTCCCGGTATTCCCAACAAGTCCGATGACTTGTCCGCGCTTTACCTTCTCGCCATTTTTCACCAGGATCTTCGACATATGGGCATACAGGGTCGTATAAGAATAGTCATGGTCGATTACAACCTGGTTCCCGTATCCACCGAAATTCCTTCCGGCTGTGGTAATGACGCCATTGCCTGCAGCATAAATCTCGGTTCCGGTAGGGGCCGTAAAATCAACTCCCTCATGAAATTTCTTTACCTTGTAAAATGGATCCATCCGGGTGCCGAAGTATGATCCGATTCGTTTCAGGTCCTTGTTACTGACAGGTTGAATTGCAGGGATGCTGGCCAGCATATTCTCTTTATTCTTTGCCATGGAAAAGACTTCATCCAGCGACTTGGACTGAACATAAAGCTGCCCCTTAATCTTGTCCATCTTTTTATAGGTCTCGACAATGATCTCGGAGTTACTGTATCCCATAAACTTTTCGTAACGATCAATCCCGCCGATGCCGGCATCCCTGATGGTTGAGGGAATAGGCTCCGATTCAAAGATCACCCGGTATATGTTATCATCCCGTTCCTGAAGATCCACCAGAATCGTTGTGAACTTGTCGAGCTGGTCGTTAAGAATGTCATACTGCAACTGGAGCTGTGCCAATTCCCGTTTCTGTGCTTTCTCCTTTGGCGAGTCCACAAAATTGTATACGACGACGAGAATAAGAGCCGCAAACACAACACCGGTACTAACATGGGAAAGGAAGACCAGAAGCCGCTTTTTCAGCGTAGTCTGAACCTTGTCAAATGTTAAGGAATGTTTATTGAAACGGTATTTTACCTTGCTCATTGGCAGTCGTGTAAAGAATCAATCAAAACAGCGGGGCTAACATGTGCAAAATTAAGTAAATAATTAACTTTGCTCCCTGTTTCCCGGTCGATTTTTTGTTAACTTGTGTTAATTCTTTATTAATCTTACAGTTGAATGGACTCCTCCAAAATACGGCAAACTTTCCTTGATTTTTTCACTGCTAAGCAGCACCAGGTTGTTCCTAGTGCTCCCATGGTAATCAAGGACGACCCAACCCTGATGTTTACCAATGCTGGCATGAACCAGTTCAAGGATATCTTCCTGGGGAACAGGGAGAGTGAAACCAAACGGATCGCCGATACGCAGAAATGCCTTCGGGTTTCAGGCAAGCACAACGACCTGGAAGAGGTGGGGCACGATACCTATCACCATACCATGTTTGAGATGCTGGGAAATTGGTCGTTTGGAGACTATTTCAAGAAGGAAGCCATCGAATGGGCATGGGAACTCCTGACCGATGTGTTTCACATCGACAAAGAGAGGTTGTATATTACCGTTTTCGAGGGAGACAAAACCGACGGACTGGCGATGGATGCTGATGCTCTGGCCTGTTGGAAAGAGCTCATTCCTGAAGGACAAATCCTGTACGGAAGCAAAAAAGACAATTTCTGGGAGATGGGGAATACAGGTCCGTGCGGACCTTGTTCAGAGATCCATATCGACCTCAGGCCGGATGCCGGGAGGACAGCGCTTTCGGGCCGTGAACTCGTTAATACCGGAAACCCGCTGGTGATCGAGATCTGGAACCTGGTATTCATTGAATTTAACAGGCAATCCGATGGCAAACTCGTGCCATTGCCGGCAAAACACGTGGATACCGGGATGGGCTTTGAGCGCTTGTGCATGGTCCTCCAGGGAAAGGTTTCCAATTACGATACCGATGTATTTCAGCCGCTGATCAACGCTCTTGCCAACCTGGCCGGGATGCCGTATGGCTCTGACCCAAAAGCCGATATCGCCATGCGCGTGGTAGCCGATCACCTGCGTGCCATCTCCTTTGCTATTGCCGACGGACAGCTGCCTTCCAATGTAAAAGCAGGCTATGTAATCCGCCGTATCCTGCGCCGGGCTGTTCGGTTTGGTTACGTTTTTCTGAATTTCAGGGAACCGTTTATCTGCAACCTGGTTCCGGTTCTGGCTGAACAGATGGGAAAATTCTTCCCTGAACTGCTCTCCCAGCAGCAGCTGATCGAAAATGTCATCCGGGAGGAGGAAAACTCTTTCCTCAGAACACTTGAGCAAGGGATACAGAAGTTTCAACACTACGTTGGCTTACCCCAGGAAGGACGAAGGACGAAGGACGAAGGACGAGAAAAAATCCAGCATCCAGCATCCAGCATCATCGACGGCGCTTTCGCCTTTGAGCTCTATGACACCTATGGCTTTCCGATTGACCTGACCGAGCTGATGGCACGGGAGATTGGCTGGAGAGTTGACATGGACGGCTTCAGGGAGGGAATGAAGAGACAGAAGGAGAGGTCGAGGCAGGCTGCTACTGTGGATGCCTCCGATTGGATCGTTTTGCACGAGGATGCCGGCATGACAGAGTTTGTCGGATACGAAACCCTTAAAACCACTGCCGCCATAACGCGCTACCGGAAGGTGACAGGAAAAACGGGTGAATTGTACCAGGTTGTTCTGGATATCACACCATTTTATGCCGAGTCGGGCGGACAGTGCGGCGATAAAGGATGGCTGAGAAAGGGGGAGGAGGTGATCGAGGTTCAGGATACCATCAGGGAACACGAACAAACCATTCATATCACCGCCCGTATGTTTTCAGAACCTGCAGGTGAAGTGGTGGCAGAGGTTGATGCTTCCAGGCGGTTGCTGACAGCCAGCAACCACACAGCTACTCACCTGATGCATGCAGCTCTGAGAACGCTGCTTGGAACGCACGTGGAGCAAAAGGGGTCGCTGGTGGATGAAACCCGGCTTCGTTTCGACTTTACCCACTTCTCGAAGATGACAGCAGAAGAGATTGAACAGGTGGAGAAACTTGTCAATGCCCGGATTCGCGAGAACATTCCCCAGCTCGAAAAAAGGGGCGTCCCTATGGCAGAAGCCAGGGAGATGGGGACAATTGCCCTCTTCGGCGAAAAATATGGTGACGAAGTGAGGGTGATCCGGTTCGGGGACGGCTTCTCCACCGAATTATGCGGAGGAACGCATGCCTCCTCAACAGGGCAGATAGGTCTTTTCAGGATCATCTCAGAAGGTGCCATTGCAGCAGGAATCCGACGGATTGAAGCCGTAACGGGAGCCGCTGCCGAGACCTATATGTATGGGAAAGAACAGCTGCTGGCCCAGGTAAGCGAGGCATTGAAGCATCCTACCGACCTGATGCACGGGATTCATCATCTGCAGGAGGAGAACCAGGAGTTGAAAAAAGCCGCCGGGGAATATGCGAAGCTGAAACAGGCGCAGATGAGCCAGACACTGAAAAATAAGATTGAACGCCTCAATGGATTAAATTTCCTTGGACTGCAGGTCGATCTCGATATGGATAGCATGAAAGGCATTGCTTCTGAACTCAGGAGCGAAGTCGCCGATCTTTTCCTCATCCTTGCGTCGGAATCGGTCGGCAAAGCCAACCTGGTAATTGCCATCTCCGATTCGCTGATTAAGGAAAAGAATCTCAATGCCGGATCAATCATCCGGGAACTGGCGAAGGAGATCCAGGGTGGCGGAGGCGGTCAGCCACATATTGCCACGGCAGGAGGGAAACATCCGGCAGGAATTCCCTCGTTACTGGAACGGGCCAGCAAAATGGCGGAATCATTTGCTGCAACAGATTAATTGGTCACGTTGCAGTAGACGTAATAACCTGAATATTTTGCCCTGAGTTCAGCCTCCCACTCCTCTATCCTGTTCGATGATCCGGAACCCGTTTCACAATGGCGTTCATAATAATAGATGATGTTTGTATCCTTCTCAAAGACGGTACATTCGCGGCATTTCTCACAAGAGGCCATAGATAGGATAAACCCTGTTGCAAAGAGCACAAAAAGAAATTTGGAGATGTATGTTTTCATCCTGATGTGTTTTGATCGATGCAAAAATAAGAATTTCTTTCTCCTAACGGATCTCTCTTTTTATTGCTTCGATGGCAATAGAAGCGGGAGCCCGTTCCTGGCTGAGAGAGAGTTTCAGGATGGCCCCGGCAAGGTCTCTTGACGAACTTCCCTCTTTCATGCCGGATGCGGCGGTATTGATCTGCCGGATGGTCTCCTCCTTGGCATTCCGTATCAACT
Source organism: Bacteroidales bacterium (assembly GCA_014860625.1). Taxonomy (GTDB): domain Bacteria; phylum Bacteroidota; class Bacteroidia; order Bacteroidales; family FEN-979; genus QYOJ01. The sequence goes on from JACZJJ010000155.1 coordinate 17,400, forward strand.
CCCACGTTTCAGTAGTCAAGTAAAGCTGTTGAGACAGGTTGTACTCAAACTCTTCGCGCACGGTTCGAATCAGGGCCACCTGCAGCTGCAATGCTGACATATCGGGCGTATTCACCCGCAGCAGCAGGTTATTGGGCGTTATGCGTTCAAGAAAGAGGACCAGCCGCTCGCAGGCCTGAAGCCGCAGTGTATGCACAACCTCTTTGTTATTCGCAGGATCAACCACAGGCAAGGTATAGGTGTTGGCCGGATTTGGGCGCAGCCTGAAATAAAACCAGATAGCAGTTAACACCAGAGCCAGGAAAAACAGTGCCTGGAGGAATATTTTAATCAGGTCAAAAAGAAAGGCTTCCATATCGTTTATCTATGTTACAAATTTATAAAATTTCTCTATCTTTGGCCTCTTTAAAAAAAATCGATACCTGATTATTGTAACGTATTTCTCACTTCATAAAGACAAAAGATTATGAGTTTCAGTATTATCGGAAGATCTATCGCGGAATCTGTCACCCTCAAGCTGAACGAAACAGCTGCCATTCTCAGGGCCAAGGGAGAACCGGTCATTCACCTGGGCATTGGCGAACCTAAAAGCAAGGCTCCCCTGGATGCCATCACCGCTGCAGCAAGTCTGCTGAACACAGGGGATATCAGGTACACCCCTGCAGATGGGATCCCGGCGCTAAAACAGGCTGTAATCCGTTATACGGTGGATCATTATGGCCGCGTTGTAGCTCCCGAGAACGTCATTGCATCAGGAGGAGCCAAGCAGTCCATCATGGTTGCCCTTCAGGCCATCCTGAACCCTCAGGATGAAGTGGTATTTCCTGCTCCCTACTGGGTGAGTTACCCCGAAATGGTGAAACTTTGCGGTGCCGTGCCTGTTCCGGTTCATCCCGAAGACGGATCTTTCTATCCGCGGCTTCAGGATATTGAGCGGGTATGTGGCTCATATACCAAGGCGATCATTATCAACAGCCCCAACAACCCTACAGGTGTAATTTATCCTGATGAATTTATCAAAGAGATTGTCGAGTTCTGCGAAGAGAAGGGAATCTACCTGATCATGGACGACATCTACAACCGTCTCTTCTTTGGAGGTAAAAAGCCGGCAAACGCTTACAAATTCATGAAGAGAAGCGTTGATGACTCCAAACTGATCCTGATCAACGGTGTATCCAAACAGTATGCCATGACCGGTTTCCGGATTGGCTGGACCGTTGCCAGCCGGAAACTGGTGGAGGTGATGACCAACATTCAAAGCCACCAGACATCCGGACCTTCGGTCGTGCTGCAAGTTGCTGCCGTTGGCGCCATCAACGGAATCCAGTCGAGCGTGGAGAGTCTTCGCACTACCCTGGAGAACAACACCAAGGTGATGATGGAACAACTGAATGCATTTGAAGGGATCAGGGCAGTGAAACCGGATGGAGCATTTTATTGCTTTGTCGACTTCAGCAACTACAACAAGAATTCTACCCAGCTCGCCTTGTTCTTGCTCGACAAAGTACGGGTGATCACTGTTCCGGGCATTGAGTTCGGTAAGGAAGGCTACCTGAGGCTCTCTACCTGCGGATCCATCAAAGAGATCACCCAGGGTATCGAACGGATCAAATGGGCTCTGGATCCAAACTCCCCGAATGAGCTCTATATCGGTGAACGAAAACTGACACGCGACTGGCTGTAATTGTAACCTTAGAAAATTAAAGACCTATGTCAAAATATCTGAAATTTGAAACCCCTGCGCAGAAGCAGGCTGCCGACCTGAAAAGTGTTTACGGACTGGCAAACCATGGCCTGGTCCATCTGGATCGTGTTTACTGGAACCTCCCCGAATCAGCCTTGTATGAAGAGGCCGTATTCAGGAATGAAGGCAAGATCGTAAACGGAGGCCCTCTCCTCGTGCACACGGGAAAATGGACTGCCAGAGCTGCCAACGAAAAATATTTCGTCAAAGAATCCTCTACCGAAGATAAAATTGACTGGGGGAAAAACAACCGGCCCATGACTCCTGAAAAATTTGATGGGATATTCAGCCGGTTACAGGCGTTTTTGCAGGGAGAAGAGCTCTTTGTTCAGGATGTATTTGTGGGTGCCGATCCCGATTATACAATGCCAATCCGGATCATTACCGACACAGCATGGCAAAGCCTGTTTGCCCGGAACATGTTCCTCACCCTGAAGACACAGGAGCAGCACAAGACCCATATTCCTGCCTTCACGGTGATTGCCTCCCCCTCGTTCAAGCTGGATCCGCGCATTGACGGGACTAACAGTGAAACCGCCATCGTGATAGACTTCTCCAAGCGCCTGGCTATCGTTGCCAACACGCAGTACGGTGGAGAGATCAAGAAGTCGATCTTTACCATCATGAATTTCCTGATGCCGCTGCAGGATATCATGTCCATGCACTGCTCCGCCAACGTAGGAAAAAAGAGTGATGTAGCCCTGTTTTTCGGTCTGAGCGGAACAGGAAAGACCACCCTTTCGGCCGATCCCAACAGAAAGCTGATCGGTGATGACGAACATGGCTGGAGCGACGAGAGTGTATTCAACTATGAAGGAGGTTGCTACGCCAAAGTGATCCGCCTCTCTGCCGAGAATGAACCTGAGATCTATGCCTGTACCCGCAGGTTTGGCACCATCCTGGAGAATGTGGTGTTCGACCCCATTTCCCGGAGAATTGACCTGGATGATGAAGGGATTACTGAGAATTCCAGAGCATCTTACCCGATGGATTTTATCCCCAACTCCATCCCGGAAAAGATGGTCAAAGCCCATCCAAAAAATGTCATTTTCCTCACCTGTGATGCCCAGGGTGTAATGCCGCCAATCGCCCGGCTGGATATGAACCAGGCAATCTACCATTTTATCAGTGGGTATACGTCAAAGATCGCCGGAACCGAACTGGGACTGGGCATTGAGCCTGAGATCGCCTTCAGCGCCTGTTTCGGTGCTCCTTTCATGGTGCACCACCCTTACCTCTATGCCGATCTGCTTCGGAGCAAGATCGAAAAACATGGAGCCAAAGTTTGGCTTGTGAATACCGGATGGGTTGGAGGTAAATTTGGCGTGGGCAAACGAATCAGTATCCGCCATACACGAAACATGCTCAATGCTGTACTTGACGGCGAACTGGACAATGTAGAATTCCGGAAAGACAAGCTTTTCAATTTTGACATTCCCGTTACCTGTCCCAATGTTCCCGAAGATGTTCTGGATCCGGAAAATGCCTGGGGAAACAAAGGTGAGTACTGGATGAAATATGATGCCCTGGCTTCGCGTTACATAGAGAACTTTAAGATGTTCACGGATGGATGTCCGGAAGAGATCGTGAATGCAGGACCAAAACGCATGAAAAAATGATCGTCTGACAATTCATGACAAAGATCTATACCAAAGGCGGTGACCTGGGAGAGACCTCTCTCCTCAACGGGACGCGGGTTTCAAAAAGCCACGACCGGGTTGAGGCATATGGGACAATGGATGAATTGAACTCATTTATCGGGATTCTCAGGGACCATCTTACACTGGAGCATTACCGTGAGGTTTTGCTCCGTGTTCAGGAAAATCTCTTCACAGCGGAAGCTTTGGTTGCAGCAGATCCTGATAAAAAAGCCGAAGGTTTGCCTGAATTGCATGAAGAGGAGATCCTTCTGCTGGAAAAAGAGATCGATATCATGACAGCCGAACTGCCACCATTAAAGTCGTTTATCCTGCCTGGAGGAGATCCTCATGTGTCGAGATGCCATGTTGCAAGAACCGTTTGCCGAAGAGCGGAAAGAGCCGTAATACGCTTACACAGAAACTCTTCTGTTTCTCCCGTGATCATTCGTTACCTTAACCGGTTATCGGATTACCTCTTTGTTCTGGCAAGAAGATTGGGAAAAGAGTTCAACGCTGAAGAGATTACCTGGCCCGGAAAAGAGCAGGGTAAAAATTTGGCTTGACTTTTTGATTTATTTTTTTTTACTTTTGCAAAAATCCAAAGCAGACCGCTATGTACTGGACATTAGAACTCGCCTCAAAATTGGAAGATGCTCCCTGGCCTGCTACCAAAGATGAACTCATCGATTGGTCGATCAGAACCGGAGCCCCACAGGAAGTGATTGAGAATTTGAAAGAGATAGAAGATGAGGGTGAGACTTATGAACGCATAGAAGATATCTGGCCTGATTATCCTACCAAAGACGACTTCTTTTTTCACGAAGATGAATACTGAACTTCTCCTTCATCCCGTGCACCTCTGAAAATACTGAAATGGACCTTTCCATACTCCCTTAATTGATAAAAAGAGGGATTACCGGAAAATTCGTATTTATCGGAGTGCTCGAGGATCAGCAGACCTCCTGGATTTAGCATTCCTGAATCAATAATCAAATCGGGCAGTTTCTCATTGCCCTCCATCTCATAGGGCGGATCGGCAAAAACAACATCTGCCCTCTCCTTTCCTATCTTAATCAACACCAGTACGTTCATGCGGATAGCCCGAATTCCTTCCATCCCGAACTTATCCGCTGTTTGGTTGATATAATCCACACAGCGACGTTCGATATCGACAGCCAGAACAGATAATGCCCCCCGTGATGCAAATTCGAATGAAATATTGCCTGTCCCCGCGAAAAGATCCAGCACAGTGATTTCAGAAAAGTCGATCAGGTTGTTGAGCACATTGAAAATGCCCTCTTTGGCGTAATCGGTGGTAGGCCTCACCGGCAGGTTGCCCGGTGGGTTGATTTTTCTTCCCTTGTAATATCCGCTTATAATCCGCACTGGTTCAGGTTTAGCAGGGGGAAGTAGGCATGTTGCGGGATTTCATTGAACACGAAACTGTAGGTGTATCCAGGGTTTCTCCTGGCGAACTCGATACGTGGCAGGTACTTCCCAATGAGATGATACAACGGGGTATTGCGCGCAATTCTTCCAAACAGGATCACGTCGGCCATCTCCTGGCTGAGACCGAGCTGTTCGAGCGTAAAGATGGTGTAATATACCAGGTCTTCCGGCCTTCTGAACTCAAAGGTATTGGAAAAGTAAAGCTTGTTCTGATCCATCACAACCAGGTCGAAATGGGTTTCGCGAACATGCAGGAACACTTTTGGCTGGTTCAGTTCTGCACGATAGTTCTGGAAGATACTTTCAATCAACACACTCGTCAGATGGGGAAAGTGGTTAACCGCGAAGGCCCGGGTCAATACCTGTTTTACCTTCTCGGGCATGGCATAGACATTAACCGCTTGAAAATCGGGAATCAGATCATGGAAAACCTTCTCCTGCAAGTCCAATGGAACATTGAATGCAAGGATCTTTTGCCGGTCATTCTCTTCGAAGAGCGACTCCGGTACCAGGGTGGATTTATTCCCTTCCCAGATCATTTTGGCCGATTTGAACTTTTTCTTTAAAACAGGGAAAGCGGTGAGAACCTTTGTAAGAAATGCATCGAACGACAGCTTGATCTCCAGTTCGCCCTGACTCTTGGTTGCAGGCAATCTCAGATCTCCAATGCCAATGTATTTATTGGTAACACTGTCAAGTATGCAGTAAGCGAAATTTCGTTCCCCGATCTGCATCGAAAGATAGTAATTCCCAAGATCCTCCTCTTTGAAAAGAGCCTCGATCCGGTTTACCGTTGGCAGGATGTGATCTTGTGGAGTCATTGTCAAACCAAAGATAGGATTTTTATCATTTATGAACAAATCCTGGCAAAATCGGGAATTTCTGCCAGGTAAATCCATTGAGCATCCCCGGGATCTAACCTGCAACTATAGTGGACCAACCCATTGGATACAACCAGGTATTTCCCCATTAACGCACTGTTGTACATAGCGATCTGGTAAATAACATCCTGAGTCAGCGTTACCGATGGGGCTTTGCACTCTACCACAAGCAAGGGCTCCCCATTTCTGTCATAAGCCACGATATCGCTTCGCTTTCTCATCCCATTGTATTTCAGCCGAACCTCGACACCGATCAGCGAAGGAGGAAAGTTCAGATATGCTGTCATGTAATTCAGCATATGCTGCCGAACCCACTCTTCGGGTGTGAGCTTTACAAATTTTTTTCGTAACGGATCAAACACCTCGGTGGTCTTCCCGTCACTCTCCCGGAGACGAACTTCAAACGATGGCAGATTCAGGGGATGCATCATTGAAACAAACTTACGGAAAAATGTGACAAATCCATTAAATTTGCATGACAGGGGGTCAACCATGAAAACAAAACAGGAGATGATCATGAATAAAGGTGAACCAGTAAAACACCTTCGTTTCGATTACCAAAAATAGAAGGAATGACGTTCGATCAAGTAATTCAAAACCTGAAAAACCAGATCTATCACCCGGTATATCTATTGCACGGAGATGAAGCCTATTACATCGATTATCTCTCCGACTATATTGAGGAGCATGTTTTGACGGAAACAGAAAAGGAGTTTAACCAAACGGTGCTCTACGGGAGGGATGTGGATGCCTCCACAATCATCAATTACGCCAAGAGGTATCCGATGATGGCCAACTACCAGGTTTTGATTGTCAAAGAGGCTCAGGAGGTGAAAGATCTGGATGCCTTATCAGCATATGCCCAGGCTCCGCTGACCTCTACCCTGCTGGTTCTTTGCCACAAATACGGGAAAGTCGACAAGCGGAAAAGCCTGGCCAGGACCGTTGACAAATCGGGCGTACTTTTTGAATCTCCCCGGATCTATGACAACAAGATCCCCGGGTGGATTGAAACCTACGTAAAACAGCGAAAGTATTCCATTTCGGCCAAAGCCTGCTTCATGCTCACCGAATTTCTGGGGACGGATCTGTCGAAGATCACCAATGAGATCCAGAAGCTGATCATCAATATTCCTCAGGGAACGGAGATTGATGAGGTGTATGTGGAAAAATACATTGGCATCAGCAAAGATTTCAACGTATTTGAGCTGCAGAAAGCGCTCGGGAGCAAAAATGTCTTCAAAGCCAACCAGATCATCACCTATTTCGGATCCAACCCACGGGAGAATCCTCTCGTGAAGGTGATCCCCATCCTCTATGCATTCTTCTCCAAAGTACTCCTCTACCAGCATCTGCATGACAAATCAAGAAACAATGCGGCTTCGGCCCTTTCCGTAAACCCCTTCTTTCTGCAGGATTATGAGACTACCGCACGAAACTATCCACCGGCAAAAGTGAAGTCTATCATTGGCATTCTTCATGAATATGACCTGAAGTCGAAAGGGGTTGATAATGTTTCAGCTACAGACGGGGAGCTGATGAAGGAGATGATGTATCGGATACTGCATTGATACCTATACCGGGTCCTCCCTGTAATTGTATTCCGGGGATCGGTAGGTCTCTTCGATTTCGTTGTAGTACTTCTCCAAAATAAACTTTCTCCGCAGCTTCATGGTAGGTGAAAGCTCTCCCGACTCGATGGTCCACTCATCGGGCAGCAACCTGAACTTCTTGATCTTTTCAGTTTGACCGAGTTCGCGGTTGATGCGGTTTACCTCCTCGTTCATCCTGTGGAGGATATTCTTATCGGTAACAGCCTCCTTATTTGAAGTATAAGGGATATGTTTAATCCGGCACCAGCTCTTCAGGTGGTCAAAACTGGGAACTATGAGAGCGGCCGTATATTTGCGGTCTTCCCCCAACACCAGAATGAACTCGATGAAGGGAGATTCGATAAACCGTTGTTCAATTGGTTGAGGAGCCACATATTTTCCGGTGGAGGTTTTGAATATCTCCTTTTTCCGGTCGGTGATACGAAGGTATTTCCCATCCACCAATTCACCCACATCGCCGGTATGAAACCAGCCATCGGCGTCAATCACCTCGCTGGTACGCTCGGGCCGGTTCACATAACCTTTCATCAGGTTTGGGCCCTTGCAAAGGATCTCTCCATCGGGAGCAAATTTCACCTCCACGCCAGGCAGGAACGGCCCAACAGTCCCAAACTTCACACCGCCTGGCTTCAGATTCTGAACAGCAATTACCGGAGACGTTTCAGTCAAGCCATAACCCTCGAGCACCTTCAACCGTGCCGCCCAGTATATCCGGGCCAACCGGGGATGCAACGATGCGCCTCCGCAGGCAATCAGCCTTACGTTCCCTCCCAGTCCTCTGCGCCACCGGTCAAAAACCAGGAAATTTGCAAAAAACAGTTTTGTCTCGTAGAACCATCCGTTTGCGCGATTCAACTCAAACTGGAGCCCCTGCCTGAGCGCCCAGAAAAATATATTTCGTTTTAATCCTGTTAAGCTCCTCCCTTCCAACACAACTTTGTTGTATATCTTTTCGAGCACCCTGGGAACGGCTCCAAACGTATGAGGTCGTACTTCCTTGATGTATTGCGGAACCTGTTCCAATGCCGTCGCATAATAGACCGACATGCCAAGATATTGATATACGTAGTTCAACATCCGCTCATACACATGACAGAGCGGCAGAAAGCTCAGGGCTTTTTCACGGCTGGTAAAATCAGATATTTTTGCGCACTCCGTAAAATTTGAGACAAAGTTCCGGTGTGAAAGCATTACACCTTTTGGTCGCCCCGTAGTGCCAGAAGTGTAGATGATGGAAGCGATATCTTCGGGAAGAATACCGGCTTTTATTGTTTCCAGATCAAAACTTCTTGACGATCGCCGGCCAAGCTCAAGAAGATCAGTCCACAATGGCACTCCACGTACTTTCTGGATAGAGTAAACCCCTTTTATCTTGCTCAATCCCTTAACGATGTGTCTGATCCGGCTGCAGGTTTCCTGGTTATAAATGATCAGGTATTCGACTTCGGCATCCGTGAAGATATAGTGATAATTTTCTTCGCTGATCGTTGGATAGATCGGGACCTGAATGGCTCCAACCTGACTGATAGCCATATCGAACAGGTTCCACTCAGGGCAGTTGGCCATCACTGTGGCGATCCTTGTTCCGGAGGTCACCCCAAGTTCCAGTAATCCAAGGCTGAGTCTGTGACTTAGATTGACATAGTCAGATGCTGAGAGAGCATGCCAGGCACCCTCAGATTTTGATAAAAAAAGATGTTTTTTATGGCCGTATTCATCCCTGAACAGATCAAGCAGATCAAACAGCCGTGTAATCGACTTCATCCATTATATCAATCAAATAGTCCTTTAATGACTTTTTCGTATCTCTTGGAGATAAACGGACGTTTTAGTTTCATTGTGGGCGTTATCTCTCCACTATCCAGTGTCCACTCTGTATCCAGAAGTTCCCAGGCCTTGATTTTTTCTGTATCCCCAAACTGCTTGTTATATTTACTAATCTCCACCTGAATCCGTTTTCTGATGACCGGATTTTTTATCACCTCAGCATTGGATCCAAACGGGAGTTCCTTTCGCTCGCAATAGGATTTCAGAAAGATAAAATCAGGGACAATGAGGGCTCCTACAAATTTTTGGCTCTCCCCTACTACGATCAACTGATCGATAAAGAGTGACTCCTTAAATTTATCTTCGATAAGTTGAGGGCTCACGTATTTTCCGAATGAAGTTTTGAACAGCTCCTTCTTCCTTCCTGTGATTTTCACCTGTCCTTCCGGCTCTATGTGCCCCAGGTCTCCGGTATGAAACCATCCTTCGCTATCAATAGCCTCGCGTGTCATCTGCTCATCCTTATAATACCCTTTCATCACAAAAGGTCCTCTTGCGCAAATTTCGCCATCCGAATCAATCTTCACCTCACCACCTCTCAACGGGCGACCGACAGTGCCGAATTTGGTTCCATGTTCACTGAAATCGCATACGGCAATTACCGGCGAGGTCTCCGTAAGTCCATAACCTTCCAGGATATTGATCCCTGCACAGGTGAATAACCGTCCTAACCGCGGTTGCATCGCTGCCCCGCCCGAAACCATGATACTGATCTCACCGCCAAGAGCTGCACGCCATTTTGAATAAACCAGCTTGTCGTATTTTTTCCGTTTCCATTCATAGAACTTGCCATTGGCCCCGTTCAGTTCATAGCGTAAAGCCAGGTGGAAAGCCCACCAGAAGATCCAGCTCTTTGGCCCTTTCAGCTTCTGACCGGTGGCAACAAGCTTATCATACACCTTCTCGAGCAACCGTGGAACAGTAGACATGATATGTGGATGAACCTCTTTCATGTTATCCGTGATCGTCCCCATGTTTTCGGCATAATAAACTGAGATACCGAGGTAATGGTACAGATAATTCAGCATTCGTTCATAGACATGACAGAGCGGGAGGTAGCTCACCGCATTATGTTCTTCTCCAAATGGAGGAATGTACGAGGCTGCTTTGAAATTAGAAACCAGATTGTTATGGGTTAACATCACACCTTTCTGGGTGCCGGTAGTCCCGGATGTGTAAATAATAGTGGCCACATCTTCGGGATTAATCGATTTTTTGATGGCTTCCAGCTTTTCCTGATCCCGGTTCTGTTTCCCCAGCTCAACGAGTTCACTCAGATGTTTATGCTCATGAAGATCCTTGTAGGTATAGATCCCCTCGATAGACGGAACATCCGGCAGGATATGGCTGATCTTACGGAGAAGCTCATTCCCCGAAATAAATACGAATTTCACCTCAGCATGACCCAGAATATGTTTGTAATCCGATTCACTGATCGTTGGATAGATAGGAACATGGATGGCTCCAATCTGAAGAATGGCCATATCAACGATATTCCATTCCACCCTGTTAGGGCTTATCTGGGCAATCCTATCTCCTGGTTTAACACCCAGGGCGAGAAATCCATAGCTGATATTATCAGCCATCTCCCTATACTCCTTAATACTTACCTTTTTCCACTGGCCATTCTCTTTTGATGCGATCACATCATCCTTTGGCTTGAATGTCTCTTCATAGTAAGGAAGGAGGTCGAAGATACGTGTTACTTCCATAATTAACGGTTTAGGTGGGGGTTAGTCCACGGTTGCGGGTACAATGATAAGAAAAATAGCGAAATAGTGAAATAGTGAAATAGTGAAATAGTGAAATTATTGAATATGAGACTGGGTATGACCCCTAAATCCCCTAAAGGGGACTTGCTCCTCCCTCAGGGAGGATATGACTGCGAAGCAGAGTAAGTCCCCTTTAGG
>JACZJJ010000156.1 GCA_014860625.1 Bacteroidales bacterium
GGGCAATCCAGATTTTAGGCAACTTCCCCTACAACATCTCCTCCCAGATCCTTTTCCGGGTGATGGAATACAGAGATTTGGTGCAGGAGGTAACGGGTATGTTCCAGAAAGAGGTGGCACAACGGATCGCAGCTCCGCCCGGGTCGAAGACATACGGCATCCTGAGTGTTCTTCTTCAGGCATTTTATACCATTGAGTACCTTTTTACAGTGAATGAGTCGGTCTTTACCCCTCCGCCAAAGGTGAAATCAGCGGTGATTCGTTTGGTGAGGAATGACGTCCAATCACTCGACTGCGATGAGAAGTTTTGGGTGATTGTGGTGAAGACCGCTTTCAACCAGCGGCGCAAAACACTCCGGAACTCTGTCCGAAAACTGGTGCCTCCTGAATTTACACAACTGGATGATCCTATCTTTGACCTTCGGCCTGAACGCTTGTCGGTGAGCGATTTCGTCAGGCTGACACAGATGCTCCTACCTGAGAGTTCAGAAAAATAGTAACTTTGCGATCAAATTTCAGGGAATGAAAAAACAGGCTCCTCCCACGAAGATGAAGGATCGTACGTCGAAAAGGCTTGGCCAGATGCTGAATGCTCCCTATAATTCCAGGAAGGCCAACTGGTATATCGTTCTCTTTTTCTTTGTCTGGGCGTATATTCTCTATGGGAATACCATCCTTAACAAGTATGCGGTAGACGACGAGTTTGTCACCAACAACGAGATGATCCGCAAGGGGCTGGCTGCTGTCCCGGAGATTTTTACCACCCACTACATCGATCAGAAAGGAAATGTAAGCGACAATACCACCGATTATCGTCCCATCGTCAAGCTAACCTATGCGCTGGAGTATCAGATTTATCAGCAGGATAAGCCGGGCAGAAGCCACGCCGTGAATGTCCTGATCTATTTTCTCCTTTCAACCCTGCTCTTTTTCATTCTGAAGAGGCTGTTAAAAGACTACAACATTCTGTTTCCATTTCTGATAACGGTGGTTTTCATGGCTCATCCTGTGCATACCGAAGTGGTTGCAAGCCTGAAGAACCGGGACGAGATGCTCGCATTTCTCTGCGGCCTGGGGGCTCTCTATTTTCTCCTGAAGTATGCAGACACCCGAAAATTCTGGTATATTCTTCCGGCAGTCATTGTGTTTGTTCTGGGTTACCTGTCGAAGGCATCCATTCTTCCGTTTATTCTGATCTATCCCCTGGCGCTTTATTTCTTCACGGATCTGAAGCCGAAACAGTATGTCCCGATCTTCGCCCTATTTGTGATCCTTGCCGTATTTTCCCAGATAGGACCAAAATGGTTCCTTCCGGCCGGGGAACGCATGACCAGCATGATGGAGAACCCGTTGTATGTGGAGAAAGGGTTGCTCTACCGGCTTGGAACAGGATTGGTCTCACTTCTTTTCTACCTGCGGATTCTGGTCTACCCGCATCCGCTGCTCTTCTATTACGGATACGACATGGTCCCCCTTACGACGCCGGCAAACATCTGGGCGATCGTTTCATTCATTTTATACGCAGGAATCCTGATTTACGCCCTCCTCCACATCCGGAAGAAAGAGATGATCTCATTTGCCATCCTCTGGTATCTGATCTTCATTGCGATGTATTCAAACATCCTCATCCCTGTTGTCGGAATTGTAGGGGAGCGGTTTGTATTTGCCGGTTCTCTCGGATTCTGTATGGCACTGGTCTGGGTGATTTTTAAGATCTTCAAAACCGAACCAAACTCCCTCACCATCGAATTCGATGCCCGGGCAAAGATCCTTGTCGTCGTCATCCTGATTCTGATCCCCTATACCGCCCTCACTGTAAACCGAAACCGCGAATGGAGAAGCCTGATGGACCTCTACACCAAAGATATTCCCTATCTGACGAATTCGGCCAAAGCCAACACGCAATATGCCGGTCTGCTGATGCGCACCACCTACCAGGATCCAAATTTCAGGCAGTACGGCAACGTAAATCAGTTCAAGCTGGAGATCATGAAAGATCATTTCCTGAAGTCGGTAAAGATCTATCCCCGGAATTATCAAACCTTGAACGACCTGGGCACGGTATACCTCTTTTTCGACAAAGATCCCGATTCGGCCATCCTGTTCCTCAAACGGGCCATCGACCTGAATGCCGAACTGGAACCCGCCTGGGTGAATCTTGGCATGGCATACAGGGAGGTCAAGAAATTTGACAGCGCTGCCTTGTGCTACTCCACCATTCTCCGCAGAAATCCACAGCAGATCCGTGCCTACTTTGCCCTTGCCAATGTGTACAACGACATGGGCGAAACCCAGAAAGCCATCGACATGAACCTGGCCGTGCTGAAAAGCTCGCCAACGATGGATGTCCCCTTCATCAATATCGGGAACTACATCCTGGGTGCAGGGGATACGGCTGTTGCGATCGAATACTATGAAGAGGCGATCAGCCGAAGGGTAACATTCGAGGGTTGTGTGCACCTGAGCAACCTTTATAAAAGCCAGGGAGATACCCTGAAATCGGTCTACTACCAGCAGAAGGCCAACGAGGCGATGAATAACCAACCCTAACCACTTTCTGTGTGAGTCATCGTATCCTTTCCGAACTGCTGATTACAACAGCAAAAGAGTTCCCTGCAAAAGGCATCGGTTTCATTCAGCCCGATAAAACGATCCTGCTGCTGACCTACCCGATGCTGCTGGAGCAATCGCTGAGGGTACTTCAAGGTCTCCAGCATCGTGGATTGACTTCCGGCGATCGGGTTATCCTCTCTCTTGAAACCAGCGAGGAGACCATCACCACCATCTGGGCATTGTTCCTCGGCGGGATGATCCCGGCTTTGCTTCAGTCGCCGCTTACCTTTTCAGAATACAATCCGGCTGTCGAAAAAACGGAACGCGTCTTCCAGATTCTGGATCATCCATTCATGATCATCTCACACAAGCATTCCATTCACTGGATGCAAAGAAGAATCCCCGAATCAGCCCTGATTGATTTTTCGGAACTGAGCTCTGATGCCGGAAGTCCTGCATTTCCGGATATCCAGCCCGATGACCTGGCTCTCATCCAGTTTTCGTCGGGAAGTACCGGTGATCCGAAAGGTGTGATGCTGACCCACCGGAACATGCTGGCTAACATCCGCGACATCATTGAAGGGATCCAATTGACTCACGAAGATGTTTCTGTCTCCTGGATGCCATTGTACCACGACATGGGGCTGATTGGGTTTCACATAACCCCAACCCTGGTTGGCTGTCAGCAGTACTTTGTCGACCCTGTGGATTTTGTGAAGAATCCCTCCCTGTGGCTCGACAATCTGAGCAGCAAACGGTGCAACATCACCGGATGTCCCAACTTCGGGCAGGCACTCGTGAACCGCTATATTGGCAGAAGAACCAACCCCGACTGGGATTTCTCCGGCGTTCGGGTCATCTTCAATGGGGCGGAACCAATCTCAACAGGGACCATGAGCGATTTCCTTACAGCTCTTTCCGGATTCGGATTAAACCCCGCCGCCATGTTTCCCGCATATGGCCTTGCCGAAGCTACCTTGGCAGTAACCTTCGCCCCACTTGATGAGGAGGCTGAGGTGGTAAGGTTTCAGAGAACACCCCTGATCAAAGAGGGAGTGGCAAGATTGGCAGAATCCGGCGATGCAGATGCCATGGAGTTGGTAAACCTCGGCCAACCGCTCACTCATTGTACCCTCAGGATTATCGGGGAGGAAGGCGTGGAAGCTCTGGAAGGAAACATCGGGTCCGTACAGGTTCAGGGAGAGAATGTCTCATCGGGATATTTCAGAAACCCGGAAGCTACGGGGCAAACATTTGGCGACAATTGGCTTCACACGGGTGATCTTGGATTTATGCACGAGGGAAACCTGTTTATTGTCGGCCGGCTGAAAGATGTCATCTTTATCAATGGTATCAACTTTTATGCTCATGATCTTGAAGTCATAGCATCATCCATTGAGGGGATTATCCCAGGGAAGCTTGTCATTGCTGCATATTTCAATGAGAAAGAGGGCAGGGACAAACTGCTGGTGTTCCTCGTTGGCTCCGACAATGAAGAGGCCCGCGAAATTTTTCTGAAGATACGAAACCACCTGAAAAATACCCTTGGACTCCACCCCGATACCTTCCTCCCCATTCGATCCAACGACATCCCCCGAACCTCCAGCGGCAAGATACAGCGCTATAAAATGGTGAACCGGTTCTTGCAAGGGGAATTTAACGTTGTGAGGGTATAATTC
>JACZJJ010000157.1 GCA_014860625.1 Bacteroidales bacterium
CTGGATGGTAGCAACGGAATCCAGCTTGTTTGTGATGCAGATCCGTCCTGTTTTGTCGCAGGGTTCAACGGTTGTATTCTTTTTACATCCGAAGAAAAGAACCAGCAGGATAACCAGGACGCCGGGCACGATCAAAAATGATTTTTTCATAGGGTTGAAATTATTCTTTTGCAAATGTAACAGGTTTCAATTGAAAAAAGAAACAGTAATGTGCTATTTGTATTGACATTAAAATACGATAAAGTTGCGTGGGGCCGTATCTTACAATGAAATTTATCTTATTTTTGTCTCTGTAATATTTGTTAGGCATTTCACACTGGGCAAAAAGCAACCTTTGTGTGAAACCTTTGTTATATATTGGAAGTATAATATCAATACCTGATTTGTAACACACGTTTCTAATCGCAACAATATGTTCCGTAGATTTTTACACAGTATACTGGCGCTCTCCATCGTAGCAATGGTCTCTGCTGCCTCCTTTGCTCAGCCTTGTCCTGATAACTCACCCGTTATCACTGGCCCTGGAGTAGTCAGTAACAATCAGCTTGGGGTGATTTACTCGACTCCCAATATTCCCGGACACACCTATGCCTGGACTGTTACAGGCGGCACAATAGGCTCAGGGGCCGGAACCAGCCAGATAACAATCAACTGGGGAAATATTGGCACAGGAACAATCACCTTAACGGAAACCAATCCCGCTGCAGCATGTTCCACTTCCGTGAATAAAGCGGTCTCCATCAATCCTCTGCTGATATCTTACTTTTATTATACCAATACTTCATGTTACGGTGACATCGTAACATTTCATGATGCATCGGTTTTTGATGCAACGAATCCAATTACATCATACAACTGGACATTTGGCGATGGTGGCACCTCTACCCTGCAAAACCCACAGCACCAGTTCATGCCTCCTTTTAACGTTACCTATACTGTGACACTGGTTGTTACAAACCAAACAGGAAATAAAGATACCATCATCGACGCGGTTTATGTTAATCCGGATCAATTTATTCCGCATGCAAATTATACCAGCGATGTCCCGAACTGCCTCTATACACCGGTTCAGTTTAACAGTACGATTTCCACAACACCTCCTGGGACAGGAGTAATTGTTCAATGGGCCTGGAATTTTGGCGACCCGGCTTCTGGATCAAGCAATACAAGCAATATCCAGAATCCTACACACAAATTTTCTGCACCCGGAACGTATGCTGTCTACCTGAAAGTCACCAACGAACGGTCCTGTACGAATGACACAACCATCATGGTTACAATTGAACCATCCATTCCAACATCACAATACTCTTATACCACCCCTTCTTGTCTTAACAATCCGATTGATTTTGTTGATCTTTCCACTGCCCCCATGGCCGGAAAGGATATCGTCACCTGGATCTGGAGTTTCGGGGATGCCACCCCACCGATAACGATCAACGCTCCTACACCACCAAACATTACTCACTATTTTCCAAGTCTCGGTCCATATCCCTCCAGATTAACCGTAATAACCAACGAAGGTTGCCGCGACTCCATCACCAAAAGCATTCAGCTGGATCCTTCACCCATTGCCGACTTCAGTTACCAGGCTGCCTGTGTGGGAGATACCGTTCCTTTTACGAACCTCTCCCAGCAAAACAACGGTCCCCTGATCGTCTCCTACGAGTGGAACTTCGATGATCCATCATCCGGATTCAATGTATCGACCCTTGAAAACCCGAAACACCTCTTTTCTGCTGTACAGACGTTCAACGTCCGATTGGTCACAGTAAACTCGACCGGTTGCCCCGATACCATTTACAAAGATGTCATTGTATTTGACTCCCCCGATGTTGACTATACCTGGAACTACGGAAGTCAGAACAATGAAATCCAGTTTCATATTGATACCAATGTGACCAATCAGAACCTGATCGGAAACCTGGTGTTGTGGAATTTCGATGACGGAAACTGGGGATACGGTTGGAATCCTACACATATCTATCCTGCTGCAGGAACATTTATGGTCACCCTTTATGTGACGGATACCGTAGGATGTACCAACGAGATTACCTATCCGGTAATTGTACCATCTGTCCCCAACGCTTTCTTTGCATCCAACTCGCCTGTTTGCGATGGACAGCCGGTTTGTTTCACCGACCTGAGTTCTGTCCCGTCACCGCCGTTTGGATACATTGTTACATGGATCTGGGAGTACGGCGACGGATCACCCAACGATACGATCAATTTCCCCGACGATCCCAACGTTTGCCATCTCTATTCTGTGGTAGATACATTTGCCGTGATGCTGCGTGTGATCGACAATAACGGTTACACCGACAGTACTTCAGCCAATGTGATCATCAAACCGAATCCGATTGCGAACTTTATTTACTCAACTGCATGTCAGAACCAGGTAGTGAATTTCACGGATATGTCTGTACCTAACGGTGGCGGAAACATCATCAGCTGGAACTGGAAATTTGCCGATCCCGGATCCGGATTGAACAACACATCCGCCCTGAAGAACCCGACGCATTTATTCAGTTATGGCGACTCTGTGTACATGGTCCGATTGATCGTTCAGAATTTCAACAACTGTGTGGATACCATCATCAAACCGGTTTACGTCTTCCCGGCACCACCGGTCAACTTCCTTTACGACACGGCTTGCCAGACTGATCTGACGGCTTTCTGGGCAGATACATCCATTACCAATATTGACTCCATTGTTACATGGGCCTGGGATTTCGGCGACGGCACACCTCTCGTCACTGATCCGATCAGTACGCAACACCTCTATGCAAATCCTGGTGTTTATACAGTAATTCTAACAGTGATCGATCTTCACGGATGTCAGAATTCGGTAACCCATACAGTCCGTGTTAGTCCTCTGCCGGTAGCCAACTTTACCTGGGTGGCTCCAACCTGCCAGGGCGATTCACTGCTCTTCACCAACCAGTCTTTTATCCCACCTGGATTTACAGGATATATTGCCAAATGGCTTTGGGATTTCGGCGATGGCACGACGCAGACAATACTACTACCCAATTCGCCCAATGTTTACCATACGTTCACCGGTCCCAGCACAACCTACAATGTGACTCTGACTGTCTGGTCGAACGACAGTTGTACCAAATCGGTTACCAAAACGGTTACCCTGGTACCTGCTCCTGCAGCAAACTTCTCCTACTCCTCCACCAACTGCAAGGGCCAGCCGATCGCCTTTTCAAACCTGAGCCAGACCAACGGAGGCGGACTGATCACCTCCTATCTCTGGAATTTCGGGGATCCGGCATCCGGGTTGAACAATACATCTACCCTCACCAATCCTTCGCACAACTATGCAACAGCTGGTTCATATATTGTGACCCTGACAGCATTCAACGCCAACAACTGCGACGATACGGTGATGAAAACCGTGGTGGTAAACCAGTTGCCGGTGGCGAATTTCTCAGCCGATACGGCATGCCGAGGATCATTGACCACATTCACCGATATGTCAATCCCCAATGCAGCCAATATTATCTCCTACTCCTGGGATTTTGGCGATGGTACACCATTAAACACGCAGCCTTCACCATCTCATACCTATGCCAACTACGGCACATACCTGGTAACCCTCACGATCATAAACTCCAATGGCTGTGTGCACACAGTTTCTAAAAACGTTCTTGTGTACCCATTGCCTGTTCCTGAGTTCAGTTATAGCTCCCCCAATTGCTTTGGTGCACCGGTGACCTTCACGAACCAGTCGGCGACAGTTCCCGGATTCATTGATAACATTGTTACCTGGGTCTGGGATTTTGGGGATGGCACTACTCAGACAATTAACTATCCTTCCAACCCGAATGTTATACATACATTCGTTGGTACTGCACTTACACATACTGTCCGGCTTACTGTTACAACCAGCCACGGCTGTACAAAGTTTATCGAACATGTTGTGAACAGCGTTCCTTCTCCTCTGGCTAACTTTACTTTCCCCGGTACTCCCTGCGAAGGAAATCTGGTGCCATTTACCGACCTGTCGCAACCAAACGGCGGAGGAACAATCGTTCAGTGGGCATGGAATTTCGACGATCCGGCATCCGGACTTAACAACAACTCCAATACACAAAATCCGTCGCACAGCTTCTCTACATTTGGAACCTTCGATGTGCGCTTGATTGTTACAAATACAAATGGCTGCATGGATACCATTATCAATGCTGTAACCATCAGCTCGCGACCGGTTGCCAACTTCTCGGCCGATACAGCCTGTTTGGGAGATATGACTAACTTCGCCGACCTGTCAACAACATCCACAGGAACGATTTCAAGCCGTTTCTGGGAATTTGGCGACGGCGGAACAGGCACAGGGATCAATCCAACCCACCTTTATGCTACGCCGGGAACCTATTCAGTGAAACTGACAGTAACCACCGCTGCCGGATGTACCAAAGACACCACCAAGCAGGTGATCGTTTACCAGGCACTTACAGCATCATTCAGTTACAACTCTCCAGCCTGCGCCAGCGACTCGGTTCAATTCACAGATCTTTCGAACTCACCGCATGGCTACATCACAACCTGGGTATGGGACTTCGGGGATGGAACACCTGCTGTTACAGTGAACTTCCCGGCGAATCCCAACGTGTCGCATATGTATGCCAATGGAGGTACTTATACTGTTACACTGACGGTCAATAACAGCGATGGCTGTGATGATGTTAAAACCAACCAGGTGACCATCAATTACGCTCCGATAGCAAACTTCTCCGTGGCAACAGGAGGTTGCGAAGGGATTGAACTCCAGTTCACAGGCCTCTCACAACAAAACGGAGGCGGTGCCATCATATCAAGGCTCTGGGATTTCGGCGATCCGTCATCGGGGATCAACAACACCTCGATGCTGCAGAACCCGACCCATGCATTTACAGCAGGCGGAACATTTGATGTAACACTAACGGTCACCAATATCAACGGATGTATCGACTCGGTTAGCAATCCCGTGACCATTAACGATGCTCCGGTAGCCGATTTCACTGCCGATACGGCATGTTTCGATTTGCCGACCAACTTTACGGATGCCTCTACTACACCATCCGGAACGATCAGCACCTGGCTCTGGAACTTCGACGATCCTGCTTCCGGATCGGGCAACAGCTCAACCCTGCAGAATCCATCACACACCTTCACCAACATCGGATCCTATGATGTTGTGCTGACGGTGACCAATTCCAACGGTTGCGAACACGACACCACATTCGAGATCACAGTTCATCCTGTTCCGGATGCCATGTTCCAATACTCGGCAGCCTGTATGGGTAGTCCGACTGTCTTTACCGACCTTTCCATCGCACCTGGCAGCACGATCACCAGCTGGTACTGGGACTTCGGCGATGGCACCGGGACTGCGAATATTCAGAATCCGACATATACGTATGCATCTGCCGGAACATTCAACGTTCAGCTGACAGTGACGAATATGCAGAACTGTACCGACTCGGTGATCGTTCCGGTGATTGTAAGGAACAACCCAACAGCCGACTTCTCCTACCTGAACTTCTACTGTCCGGCCGGACAGGTTAACTTCCAGGATATGTCGATCGGCGCCGGATCCACCATCATCGACCGCTTCTGGATCTTTGAACCGGGATATACAGCAACCGGGCCTAATCCGATTCATACCTTCACGCAAACGGATACAACATACGCTGTCACATTGATCATTACAGACAATTACGGCTGTATGGATACCATCATCGACAGTGTTGATGTGAAGCCCGGCTTTGCGTTCACATACTCGCATGATTCGGTTTGCCTGGGATATCCAACCCACTTCTATGCTGAGAATCTGGCATCAGGTGACTCGCTCTATTCTGTGGCATGGAATTTTGGGGACCCGGCTTCAGTGCCTAATAACACCTCATTCCTCTATAATCCCACCCACGTATTTACTCAGGCAGGCACCTTTATCGTCAAACTGAAAGCCTGGAATACCGATAATTGTGTGGATAGTGTGTACCGGGAGGTGATTGTGTACGACCTGCCGCAACCTGCATTCAGTTTTGTGTCAGAACCGTGCGACAGCATCGTTGATTTCACTGACCTGAGTCTTGCCGGAGGGAACTCTATAGCGAGTTGGGAATGGCACTTTGGAGATGGAACTCCTCCGGTAAACATTCCTGCTCCGGGACCGGGTAGCACCACGCACCTCTATCCCAACCTGGGAACATACAATGTAACACTGGTGATCACAAACAACAACGGTTGTGTGGATTCAATCACGCAAAGCGTGGAACGCTACGCCTGCATCAATGCCGTCTTTGTCTCCGATACGCTGCTCTGTGCCAGGAATCCTATCATTTTTGCTGACAGCTCCTATCCGGTAGCCAGCATCAACCAGTGGATGTGGGACTTCGGAGATGGGAATGATACGACATATAGCGCTTACTCCCAGACGGTATCACACGAATACAACAATGCCGGAAGTTACATTGTGAAACTGGTGGTAAATGCCATCGTAAGTGGCGTGCCGTTTACCGACAGCTCTTACCAGCTTATTACAATACGTCCTACACCGGAACCCTATTTCTCTAACATCCCGGCATGTTATAATCAAGCCTCCCTGTTTGTAGATACCTCCAATACCTTTGGAGACCCGAATACATCCTGGTACTGGAATTTCGGTGAACCGGGCTCAGGTGTGCTGGATACATCAACAATTGAGAACCCATCGCACAAATACTTGGATCCGGGCAATTACGATGTTCAGATGATCGTTTCGAACCGGTGGGGATGTACCGATTCCATCACCAAGCCTACCCGGGTGTTTGATATTCCGATTGCCGGCTTCGAGAGCACAGCCCCATGTTTGGGCGATCCAACTGAATTTACGGATCTATCAACGTCGACGGATACAACATTCGGAATATGGAGATGGAACTTTGGTGTGCCCGGCACAACGAAAGATACCTCTAACCTTCAGGATCCGAGTTACATTTATGATTCACTCGGAACCTATACGGTGCGCATGATTGTTCAGGACCTGAACGGTTGCCGCGACACCGTTGATTCGACCTTTGTTGTTAACGTGACTCCGCTCAGTGCCTTCAACATTACCGAATATATTGATGGAATGAACGGAAGACTCCAGATGGAGAATCTCTCAACCGGCGCAAATGCGTATGAATGGAATTTTGGAAACGGAAAATACTCGGATGAAAAGAATCCGGTGATCTCCTATACAGAAGATGGAACCTACATCATCGAACTCATCTCGTTGAATGAGTTTGGATGTTCAGATACCACCTTCTTCCAGTACGAGCTCCTCTTCAAGGGTCTCTATGTTCCCAATGCATTTGCTCCGGGCAATACAAATCTTGCAGTTCGCCTGTTCCTGCCAGTTGGCATCAACCTGAAGAAATATCATATTCAGGTGTTTAACTCGTCGGGACACGTTATGTGGGAATCTACAAAGATTGACCCGCAGGGCCGTCCGGTTGAAGGATGGGACGGTACGTTCAACGGAGTTTCTATGCCTCAGGGGAACTACATGTGGAAAGTAAATGCTACATTCATCGATAATTCGCCATGGAACGGTTCAGATATTGGGACGGGCGAATTCGATACCATGGGTACTGTCACGTTAATTCGATAATCAGCAAAATATACCTAGATGAAAAAGGTTTTTATATATCCATGCTTATTGATCCTGGGAGTTATTGGGTTAACTCAAATCTCCCGGGCACAGGATGTGAACTACTCCCAATATTTTAGCACACCTCTCTATTATAACCCTGCCTTTACAGGGATCAATACAGGGTTGCGGGCGAGGTTCGTGTTCAGGGATCAGTGGCCCACTCTGCCTATCGATTTCAAATCGTATTACTTTTCGGCGGATATCGGGGACAGAAATCTTCCGGGTGCCGGTGGTATCGGGATCATGATCAATTCGGATTCACCCGGTGCGGGGCTGATCAACACCCTGCAGGCAGCGCTGACCATAGGCGTCAGGGTGCCGATTGCCAGTTTCATGGTAGCACAGATCGGTGTGAAAGCTGCGATCCTGCAGCGAAAAGTCAACTGGGATGACCTGGTCTTTGCCGACCAACTTGATCCAAAGTATGGTGCCATTTACCAAACATCATTTATCCCTCCGGATGCCAACACACGGGTAGTTCCGGATTTTGCTGCCGGAGGTATCCTGCAATTCTCCAATGAACCGGGTAATATTACAGGTTCCGTTGGATTTGCTGTAGATCACCTTTTCAAACCCGATGTATCACTGCTTTCTGACGGAAGTGCGCAATACCCAAGAAAATTTGCTGTTCACGGGGATGCTATTTTAATGGCCGGCTACGGATCCTCCTCCAGCATGTATGGCGGAAACGGAGACCCACTGATGATAAGCCCGGGGTTTATGTTTATCAACCAGGCAAACCTCAACTCACTGGAGATCGGACTGAACCTGTTGAAATTCAACGTCTATCTGGGTGGTTGGTACAAGACAACCATGACAGGCAACACCAACAACTCCATTGCCCTGCTGGCCGGTTACCGCTACAATTTCATGCAGGATATGAGCATAAAATTCATCTACAGCTACGACCTTCAGATTGCGGGAGTGATGCAGGGAACAGGTGGCGCTCATGAGATCAGCCTCGTACTCGAATTTGACGGGCTCTCACTGTTTGGTGGCAGCAGTGGAGGCAGCGGAGGTGGTCGTGGATTTGTTCCCACAGGACGATCCAAGGGTTATGGCCCGCTCGAATGCCCGAGCTTCTACTAGAAAAGTTAAAAACCGGAATTTTTTCCGGTTTTTTTTTGGGGGTTTCAGTTTGATGTTATATTTTTGACTGACCGTTTAGTCAATATATCTTTGCGGAATGTCAAAGGTTCAATATATCCTTGCTGCATTACTGATCATCCTGGTTCTTCCTCTCACTTCTAAGACTCAGGAAACAAGCAAACCGAAAAGCTGGGACCTGAAAGGATACCTGAATGGTCTCCAGATGGTACAGTTTTCGAAGGTGGATGATCCCTGGGTTCTGGATAACGAAATTCATAACCGTCTCGATTTCTCCTGGCATCCCGGCAAGGGATTCAGGATGGGCGTGGGAATGCGAAACAGATTCCTGTTTGGAAACAGTTTTTCCCGGAATCCGGCTTACAAGGGATCCCTCACAACCGATCCAGGCCTGGTTAACATGACATGGAGCCTCCTGTCAGGCAAATCTTTTTTATTGGTAACGCAATTCGACCGGGCATGGTTTTCCATTACAACCGGGAACGTTCAGCTAACAGTGGGTCGCCAGCGGATAAACTGGGGACAATCCATTGTATGGAACCCCAATGATATTTTCAATACCTATTCATTTTACGACTTCGATTATCCCGAACGTCCCGGCAGTGATGCCATCCGTCTGCAATTTTATCCAGGCAATACCTCCACAGTGGAAGCCGCCGTGAAATGGGACAGTCAGGGACAGATCACCATGGCAGCCCTTGGTCGGTTCAATATCTGGCAATACGATATCCAGTTCATGGGTGGACTGGTCAATGATCAGGATTGGGTGATCGGAACAGGATGGTCAGGAAACATTAGTCAGGCCGGCTTCAGAGGGGAAGTAAGTTATTTCTATCCGAAGAGTCTTGCCAGAGACACGAGTGGTGTGCTGCTGGCCACCATGGGGCTCGACTATTCCTTTTCGAATTCACTCTACCTGATCTTCCAGGTGTTTTACAACCAGTTGCCACCCAACTTCCAGCCTGAGACCTTACTCTCTGTTTACCAGGCACCCCCGTCGCCCAAAACACTCTCTTTTTCAGAATGGAATATCTTCCTTCAGGGATCATATCCCATTACGCCGTTGTTTGATGTGAGCCTTGCTGCGATGTATTACCCCAACCTGAATGGATATTTTATTGGCCCCAACGTCAATTATTCCATCCGTCAGGGGATCGATCTGAGTTTGTTTCTTCAATATTTTAACGGCCGGTTTACCCATACGGGACCGGCGCGGGATCAGAACCTCTATTTTCAGGCCTGCATCTCTGCCCTTCGGTTGAAATGGAGTTTTTAAGCTGCTTGTCATGAGCCCGAGAACAAAAGAACAGTATACAAAAATCAGGGAAGACCGTAAGGAGGGGATCCTGAATGCTGCCCTTGAGCTTTTTGCCAGGCAAGGTGTTTCTCATGTCACCATGCAGGAGATTGCCCTGCAGGCTGGAATTTCCAAGGGATTGATCTATAACTATTTTAACAGCAAGGAAGAATTGCTGAATGAACTGATTAAATCCTTTATCGACCACCTGTATGAATACTTCGATCCCGACGGTGATGGCATCCTCTCCACGGAAGAGATGGAATATTTTATTGAACAACAGGTGGAAAATCTGAAAAACAATATCGACTACTATAAATTTCTATACATGCTGCTGATGCAGCCTTCGGCGCAGGAGATGATGGAAAAACTTCAGCTTGAGGTGCTGACATCGAAAATGTGGAAGATGATCGGAACCTATTTTCTCCGGCATAATTTCACAGATCCTGAGAATGAGACATGGATCTTTCACACGATCCTGGATGGAATTGCCATGAATTATGTGTTCAATCCCGACAAGTATCCCATTGATAAAATAAAGGAACTCGTCATTCAGAAATATTGTAAACCAGTATAATACAAGGAGATTATTGATGAAAACGTTGAAACTGTTCAGACTTGTTTTTTTTGCAGCCATGGCCTTTCTGCCTGCCCTGACCCATGCCCAGGATGCCATGGAAATCGTAAAGAGGGCCAATGATAAGATGGAAGGTGTTTCCAGCGAAACAGAGATGGTCATGACCGTTGTACGACCATCCTGGCAACGAACGGTCAGCTTCAAAAGCTGGTCCAAAGGACGGAACTACTCCCTCACCCTCATTACCGATCCTCCGAAAGAGAGCGGACAGACCTTCCTGAAGCTCAACAACGATATGTGGAGCTGGAATCCAACGATCAACCGGATGATTAAACTCCCACCCTCCATGATGTCGCAGGGATGGATGGGTTCCGACTACTCCAACGACGACATCCTGAAAGAGTCTTCCATCGTGGTGGATTACACGCATAGGATCATCGGCAGCGAAGCAATTAACGGGTATGACTGTTACCGGATACAGCTCGATCCGAAAGAGGAGGCAGCTGTGGTATGGGGCAAGATTGTGATGTGGATCAGTAAGGAGGAGTTGTACCAGCTGCGGGTTGAGTACTTCGATGAAGATGGATACCTGGTCAAAACGCATGTTCTCTCCGACATCAAATTCATGTACGACCGGAAGATTCCAACCCATTTTGAGATCATCCCCGAGGATAAACCAAATCAGAAAACGCTGGTGGATATCAAAAATGTCAAATTTGATATCAAGATTCCCGACAGCTTCTTCTCCCAGCAGAATATGAAATATCCAAACAAATAGGATCACCGGATGGAAACGATAAAAATAGCCTGGAGAAACCTCTGGAGAAATAAACGAAGAACCCTGATCACCTCTGCTTCTGTCTTTTTTGCCATCTTCCTGGCGCTGCTCATGCGAGGGTTCCAGCTAGGCAGCTACGACCTGATGGTTTATAATATTGTACACGCGTATTCCGGCTATTTTCAGGTACACGCCACAGGATACTGGGACGACAAGATCATCAACAACTCCTTTGAATACACACCGGAGCTTCAGCAGAAGATCTCAGAAGTGCCGGAAGTAGATGGTTACGCCTTACGGCTCGAATCCTTTGCCCTGGGATCGTTCGGAATGCAAACGAAAGGGGTGATGGTCACCGGGATCGTTCCCGATGAAGAGAACCAGCTTACAGGGCTGCAGAAAAAACTGGTAGAAGGAAGTTACCTCCTCCCGGATGATGACGGAGCTCTTGTAAGCCAGAAACTGGCGAAATACCTGAAAATCTCCCCGGGAGATACCCTTGTTCTGATCGGGCAGGGATTTCACGGGATGAGTGCTGCTGGAATCTTCCCGGTGAGAGGGATCGTACACTTTCCTTCACCCGATCTGGACAGCCGGATGGTTTACCTCAGTCTGCCCTCTTCGCAGGGTCTTTTTTCTGCTGACAACAGGCTGACATCCATCTCGTTCAATGTGCCTGACGTGAAAAAATACGAGAAGGCAGCTGCAATTCTTAAAGGCCGACTTGATCCTGCTACCTATGAGGTGATGACCTGGAAGGAGATGATGCCGGATGTGGTCCAGCAGATCCAGTCCGACAACGTCTCCGGCCTGATCATGCTTGGCATCCTGTATATGATTGTGGGGTTTGGCATCTTTGGCACGATACTGATGCTTTTCAGCGAACGGACCCGGGAGTTTGGGATGATGATTGCCATCGGGATGCCCAAACTAAATCTGATACGGATTGTGGTAACGGAGCTGTTCATGACGGGCTTCCTTGGCGTGATTGCAGGGATTGTAGCTGCTGTTCCGTTGCTCTACTATTTTCACATACACCCCATACCGATCACTGGAGAGATGGCGGAAACAACCATCCAGATGGGATTTGAACCCATCATGCCGGCAGCCTGGGAGGCCTCTTACTTTCTGGGCCAATCCCTTACCGTTGTCATCATCATGCTGGTGGTGATGATCCTGCCGGTAGTGAAGATCTCCCGGCTTACTGTGATCACTGCTTTACGAAAATAACAACTGAACTATGATTTGGATTATAGCGTGGAAGAATATCTGGAGGAACAAGGTGCGGAGCCTTGTGGTGATCCTGGCAATCACCTTCGGATTACTCGGCGGAATCTTCTCCTCGGCGGTCATGAAAGGAATGGCTGAGCAGCGGATGAAAGAGGCGGTGAGCCGTGAAACGGCTCACCTGCAGATCCACAACCCGAAGTATATCGAGGATAATGAGATCAAATACACCATCAATGGTGAGTCGAAAGGGTTGGAGGCAACACTTGATTCCATCCCGCAGATCATTTCATGGTCGGGCCGGATCAAGTTCCTGGCCATGGGCAACAGTGCCAACGCCAGTACCGGCATCATGGTTTACGGAGTAGACCCCGGCAAAGAGAAAAAGGTCTCAGAGATCTGGACCATGATCTGCGATTCCTGTGGTACCTACCTCAATGGAGAGAAGAAAAATCAGATTGTAATAGGTCAGGCTCTGGCGAAAAAGCTGAATATAAAACTTCGTTCCAAGGTGGTACTGACGTTTCAGGATGTTGAAGGAAACCTCACGGGAGCCGCCTTCCGGGTATGTGGAATTTACCGCACCAACAACTCGGTGTTTGACGAAATGAATGTCTATGTCGAAAAAGAGGATATCGCCCGCCTGCTTGCAATGGATCCCGATGAATCGCAGGAGATCGCCATCCGGTTGGAGAATGAAGATGAACTGGCCTCGATCAGGACAGAGCTGTCCGACCAGTTTCCTCTGCTGCTGGTCAGAGACTGGAAAAAGATCGATCCCATAACCGGAATGCTGGCCGATTTCCTCGACTTATATTTATACATGTTTATGGCCATCATTCTGCTGGCCCTGGGATTCGGCATCATCAACACCATGCTGATGGTGATCCTGGAACGCACCCGCGAACTGGGGATGCTCACAGCCATCGGAATGAACAAGCGAAGGGTGTTTCTCATGATCATGCTGGAGTCGGTCTACCTTTCGTTGACCGGTGCGGTAGCCGGCATGATTCTGGGCTACCTTCTTACTATCTATACGGCCTGGACGGGAATTGACCTGAGCAGCATGGCCGAAGGATTTGAGAAACTCGGGTATCCAACGATGTTATACCCCTATCTCGACATCAACTTTTTTATTACCCTAACGCTCATGGTCATAGGCATTGGCATCCTGGCATCCATCTATCCTGCCAGAAAAGCACTGAAGTTAAACCCGGCGGAAGCCATCAGAACAGAATAAACATACCATCATGAATATCATTGAAATCAAGGATCTGAAGAAGATCTACAACGACTCGGCAGTAGCCGTAAATGCACTCAACGGAGTAGACCTGGCATTTCAGGAGGGAGAATTTGCGGCCATCGTAGGTCCTTCCGGAAGCGGGAAGACCACGCTGTTGAACCTGGTGGGAGGCCTGGATGTGGCCACGGAAGGGACGATCAGGATCGATGGGATCAACGTGGGTGAACTCTCCAGTAGAAAGCTGATCAACTTCCGCCTGAACAACATCGGGTTTGTCTTTCAGTCGTACAACCTGATTCCGGTGCTGACTGCTTACGAAAATGTGGAATTCATTATGAGCCTGCAGGGCTACAGCAAGGAGAAACGGAAAAAGCGGGCCATTGAATTGCTGGAAGCCGTTGGACTGGGCGACCGCATCAACAGCAGACCATCCAGGCTTTCGGGAGGGCAGCAACAACGTGTGGCGGTTGCCCGGGCACTGGCATCCAGGCCCAAATTCATCCTGGCCGATGAACCAACAGCCAACCTCGATTCCGTATCAACCGAGAACCTGCTGGATATTATGGAACGACTGAACCGGGAAGAGAAGATTACATTTATCTTTTCTACACACGACCAGCGAGTGGTGAACAAGGCGCGAAGGGTGGTGAAACTGGAGGACGGCAAGGTGATCAGCGACGAGTCTACCTCATCATCTAATCAGCACAATCTTCCGTGTGGATAAAGAACGATCTGTTTGGAGGACCACCTGGTAGAGGCCCGACGGAAGATGGCTTGAGGAGAAGTTAATATTGTAAAATCCTTTTTCCAGTTTGCTGTCGATCAGTTGCGTTACCCGAATCCCCTGGAGGGTAAAAACAGACAAGTTGACACGCGATGGTTTGTCCACCACAAAGGGAATGGTGGTTTCATCTGAAAAAGGATTGGGATAATTCTGGAAAAGGGTCACATCCGAAGGAGTAATCCGGGGACCTATCCCTGTTGGATCATTGAATTTATACTTCATGATATATTGCATGAGGTTCCTGGCATCGGCAGTATCAAGGTAGTAGAGCGGGAAACTCATGAAGATAGTCTTGAAATCATCGCCCATGTATTCGATGGCAACCGGCCGATTCTGCATCCTTCCCTGAGAACTGGCAGGATCCCACCTGGAATCGAAACGATAGATAACCGATCCTTCGGCTGTAGGGGAAAAGACCTCGATGTTAAACAACTCGCCAGGAAATTCAGGTGTAAGCGATTTGCCTTGATCCACATGAAGCGTGTCATATTCTTCAGCCGACGGATAGGCCTTGTACATGAAAGAGTTGATCTGTTTGTCAACACTGTCGATCTTAAATATGCGTGAGATAAAATATTCCTCAGGAAATTTGAATGGATAATGCGTATTGTTGGCCCAGAACTTTGTAGGAATAAAACCTGAGACAAACATGTTGCCTCCATTCTGAAAGAAGGAGTAGAGGTTGAAACCCAGGGTGTCGGTTGGAGTGACGGCATTGAAGCCGTTTTGCAGCCATAATACATTCTGATGACTGGCCAGCAATCCAAGAGGAAGTTGGGTTGTGGCATTGAGGTCGAACCAGGTGAAAGGGATAGTGTCGAGGATGGATGCATAAAACTGATAGACACTATCAGGAGTTACGCTGGTTTGATTCAGTGATGCCACAACAAGTAGCGTGTCGGTAAACCCAAACCTTGCCCCCCAAACCTTATCTGAAGCCATACTTTCCTCACCCTGATTGTTTACCATCCTGACAAAATAAAAATAATCCTTCCCTGTCTCAGAGGGTGTGTCGAGGTAAAAGGTGTCGGCAATAAGGACCTGATTCATCTTTTCATACACGCCGTTCATCTCTTCTGACCTGTACAGGTTAAATCCATCAATCAATGCATTCTCTGTTGGATCCCAGGCAACTGTGATATTCTCTTTGGTGGATGTTGCCATCATCCCCTGGGGATAGGGCAGGAACTGTTGTGTCATCAGGATGGCACAGGCTCCGCGGGTGATTTCGGCACAGAAGTCAATGTTGCAGTTATCGATAATATCTGTTGGCTTATGCCAGTTGGGGCTGAAATCGTACTCTTCCAGATAGGTGCTTGGGAATCCCCACTCCCAGTAGCCTCGTGAATCCGATCCTCCACTGTTCCAGCTGTTTGAGAACACGGCATCAAGATAGGTGTATTGTTCGATGACATCAGCGGCAAGAATACTGGCCCATTCAAAAAACTGATACCGGAAGATGGTTACTATGTCGAGGCTGTCAGGATCGTTTGAAATCATGTCAAGGTTCAGCATAAAGCGGACATCCTCTCCTGTTTCATAAGCCTTCTGTGCCTGGTACCTGGATCCAAACAGTCCCAACTCTTCAGCCGCGAACAGGGTGAACTGAATTGTGGCTTCGGGCTGGTAATTGTTCAGTTGCATTACTCGGGCAATTTCCAGGGTTGCAGCTACTGCAGTTCCATTATCGTCGGCTCCGGGTGCATAGGTATATGGATCTGGGGAGCAGTAGGAGTCGTAATGACCTCCTACAACGTAGATCTCACTGGGGGCACTCTGACCAGGGATTGTAGCAACCACGTTATATTGCCAGAGGGTGTCAACATATACACCGCTCCAGTTTATATAACACAAAAATGAGTCAAGTCTGACATCTGCTATTCCATATGAGCTGAATTGATCTGCTATCCAGGTGGCGATTGTTTTTCTGGAGTCAAGCATTAAAAACCTGGTACCGTAATCCTGTAAGTGCTGGATTGTTGCCCTGATGCTGTCAGAATTGATCTCGTTGAGGGCATTCACAATCACCGGGTTAAGATCTCTGGTAGGTGACGTGGTAGCAGGTTCATAGAAGGTTACCTGATCCTGGCCCATCGGGCCGTCGTCGGGAGTCTGGGCAAAAGTTTCAAGTCCTGTTATCAATACAGAAAGGACAATGAGAGAAAGGCGTGTAAATGTTTTCATGATGGGAGATATTTAGTCAAAAATAGGCGGAACCTAAAGAGATTCCATTGAAATTATACGAATTACATTGTTTTCTCGATATCTGAAGTCGTCAGCCGGTTATCTTCACAATTGTCTTACTCCCAGAAAATCTCCCACACTTCATCTAACCCAATAGCTACAGTTGTACGTGGTGAATTTCGCTTCCGTTTCAGCACAAACGTGCCGTCGGATGCTTCATGGATGGCCTGCCTTCTGACGATTGTGGCATTTGTTTTGTCAAACACCACGATATTTTTACTGGAAGTATAAATGATGAACGTATCATCCTTAACGGTGACTGCTTTTACATGC
The DNA here is from genome assembly GCA_014860625.1 of Bacteroidales bacterium. Classification (GTDB taxonomy): domain Bacteria; phylum Bacteroidota; class Bacteroidia; order Bacteroidales; family FEN-979; genus QYOJ01. The sequence continues at coordinate 17,200 of JACZJJ010000157.1, forward strand.
GATGCTTTTGCATCCGGATTTTCAAGCAACGCCAGAATTTTCCGCGCATCCGGGATGCCGTAACCCACAAAGTTGTTTGGATAAGGGTAGAGTGAGCCCGATTTGTGAAGGATATCGAGGACCTCTCCTGGTGAAAGCGTACTGTCTTTTTGCAGCATGCATGCAACGATGCCTGTGATCACAGGGGCAGAGAAGGAGGTTCCCCAGGGGGTATAGGTGATCAGATCGGGTTTGACATATGGCACATCCGGATTTCCAATACCGCTGTAACTGGCTTTAAATACCTTATCGGTAAAGCGGTCGCCTCCCACCGCAATTACACCAGGGGCATCGGCAGGGGCCCAGGTTACACGCCATGAATACTCTCCTGTATTTCCGGCACTGTTCACGATGATCATTCCCTTTTCGGCCCATTTCTGACAAATCCGGGAAATAGCTGTTGAACGGCCATCCATTTGTTCGGGCGAGTAGTTTTCATCTTTTTCAGTATATTCATTCCAGAAGCCGATCGACATATTGACTAACCGTACACCCAGGGAATCCAGGATCATTAACGCCGTATCGATATTCAATTCATCATCACGGCAATCCTCTTTTGCTCCGGCACCGCCTGCAGGTCTGATCAGATAAAAACTGGCATCACGGGCAAAACTTCCCCGATAAACGGTATCATCAGGATAGATACCGGCGAGGTATTTTAATACCTGGGTTCCATGGCCGTATCGATAGATGCTTACCGGGTAATTAAGGACGAGGTCTTTAAAAAGAACAATCTGGTTATCCTTTCTCAGATGAGCGAGAGAGGTATCTGTGTTGATCCCGGCGAAACCGATATCAATCATGCCAACCTTTACGCCTCTTCCCCTGAGGCCTTGTTCAAAGAAAGCCTCTGCATGAATCATCTGCAGCGACTCCACATACCCGGTCTCATGTTGCTTCTCCTCTTCAGGAACGCAGCTAGAAACAGTAAGGATAAGTAATACAATTAATTTGCGATACCCGTTTCGTATCATTTGTCAGGCTGATCAATTTGCGAAAATACATGATTGGGGAGTCACCTGAAATAAAAATCTACTAATTCAGGTTCCTGGTCGGCAAAGCATCCTCCTGGCGGGGCGAAGGTGACCATCCCCTCATCCCCTCTTCCCCTTTTTTCTTTCCTGAGAAAACCTTCTTGATATACAGGTAATCCAGGTAGTAGAGAACACGTACAGAAAAACTGTTTGTTTGAGGTGCACTGAGAGTGGCAGCGAGATCGTCAAAATAGTCGTGGTTCAGCTTGTCGCCGATCGTCATGATATAGTTTTTCCAAACAACGCTCAACTCGCTGCCAGGGGCAAAGTACCAGATAAACTGAAGGTCGGCAGAAAAGGCGTTGAAATTGATGTTGTGATCCTGCCAATAGGTGCTCGGTTTAAGATTCCCTTCGGCATTCAGGGTATAATAATCCAGGTAGTTTACCTGCGACCAGTAGTGGCGAATCCGGAGTGAGAGTGAGATTTTCGGGTTGAAGATGTACATGGCATCCAGGATGTTGTTGACGGCAGAGACATCCCGACGGCCGAAGAAAATAGTTGGACTCCCAAATGAATCGTAAGAGGTCTGAACCCAGCCAAAATCATTCAGATCCTTCGAAACAGAAGAATTCAGTTTGATAGTGAACTTGTCGCTGAACCTGATGCGGGGAACCAGGGCGATGGTCCACGAGAAGTTCTTGTTCTCGGAGCGGTTCCCAACAGAAACGCTTGAATGAAGCCGGAAAGGTTTCCGAAGGTCGGTAGCAACATTCCATGTAAAGTCATAATCCAGCGGTCTCTTGTAAACATATCCCCAAACACGGGGCTCATAGAAGTCATGCGTGCCAAGTGGGTGGATGGCCCCTTCCAGGTAGATGGCCCAGAAGCTGGTGAACTGGGTGTAGTGGTTCAGCTCAAACTCCAGATCCATGAACTTGTTCGGGGTGTTGAGGGTGGAATAGATGGCATTGAAGTATGTTTGAGTCCGGTTGATCTTCCAGAAAGGGTCAAACGTGTTGTATCCCAGGCTGATATAGTTGAGATCCTCATTATTGTTTGTCAGGAAGCCCATATCGTTCGGATTGTATTTGTTATCCATGGCATCGCGGAAGATCTCATACTGGAACTTCCCGCTGGGCTTGGAAACGGAGATACGGTATCTGTGGCCAAACACAGGCTTAGCTCCAAGCTGATATTCCTGGCTCACATTCAGGCGACCGAAGACAGCTAATGTATTACTCTTGTTGCAGATGCGTGCTTCTGTTCCCGTAACGTTTCCCGAATAATTGTAATCGGGAGTAAAATAGTTGGTGTTGATCAGCGTCACATAGGAGTTATTTTTCAGGTTCTGGTCCACCACCATGACATTGTAGTTGGTAAATGGCTGGGTAGATACCCGTCGCCTGGCTCCGGTGAGGGAGTCCTCAATGGTTGCCCAGGTGTTGGTGGTCATGGCATTGAAGAATCCCAATCCAAGACCTTTGGCATTCCTGCCTGAGATTTTTGTGGCGTTGATAATCCGGGTCTCTTCCGGGTTTTTAACCACCTTCTCATCCGGACCGAGGCTATCCCATGCTGCTCCGAAATTCTTCGGCAACTCACCCACCCTTCGCGTGTAAAATATCTCACATTTGTCAAACAACTCTGTCCCTTCCGTGAAGAACTGACGTTTCTCATCGTATCTGACTTCAAAAGGAGAGAGATTCAGGATAATGTCATCCGACTGAACCTGACCGAAATCAGGGATCAGCATCATGTCGAGGGTATAGCTGTCGTTGATCCCGTATTTTACATCCATTCCTCCACGAAAGAGCCACGACCAGTTTTTGATATCAGGGTTCTTCTCTATATAACCTGTCACATACGGGGAGAATGAGAGCCGTACCGGTGGATCTATATTGTTAATTCCATTTACTTCTCCATAGTAGTTGAAGAGTTCCCTTACCTTGTTATCGACAAAACACCAGGTCGACCATGACTGATAGCGTCTGACATGCCTCCACATATTGATGCCCCATACCTGCTCATCTACTTTTGGAAAACGCAGCGCAGAATAGGGGATCTTTACCTCAACAACCCACCCTTCATCAGTTATTCTGGCGGCCGACTCCCAAACGGCATCCCAGTAAACATCCTGCCCGATAGGGGAGTATTTGGTGTCGCTTTGAAGGTTGGCCGGACTTACCTTAAACTCAAACATATTGAGGGCATCATTATAGGGAAGGATATCAAATGAGATATAATCTGTATTCAGCAGTTCAATCTGATCCCGCCGTCCGAGCTCTTTACAAATACTATCGGGATGTGGGTCGAACATAATGGCACTGATATAGAATGCCACATCGTCGAAGGCAAACCGTACCTCACTGTTAAAGGGAGGAAGAATCCCGTTTCGGGGAGAATATTCAACAAAATTGGTTGCAACCGGAAGGGTACTCCAGAAAGGTTCGTTCAACTCCCCATCGATCTTTGGAGGCGTGGAGATCCGCTTTGCTTCAATCGTTTTGCGCATCAGCGATACTGAGTCTAACCTGTTCTCGGCATGGTTGGATGGCAGGGCAGCTGCGGGTATAAAGAAAGTCAGAAGAATCAGGATAAGGGTAATTGAGATCGCTCTTTTCTCAGTCATATCGGTCAGTAAAGATAAAAAAAAGAAGCTGATGGAATTTCGGGGATTTTTTAAGGAGGGAAGTAACTATTAATTATTCACTAAAAATTGTTGGATTCATTAAACCAAAACCATCGATTCACATCAGCTTCCAGAACCAAAAATAGAAGCATGTAATCAATACAAAAAATAATTTGGATCAACCCTTCAGATGGCTCGGCTTATTGATGATTCGCCGGGATGTATCATATTTTGTCATGAAAAACCTGATTTACAGATCAACCATGCCCTTTCATCGATAAATCGAAAGCAGCGGTTCAATTTGAGCGCGTTCTTCATATCTTTACAAGCGATTTATCAGCTATGAGCAAACGTTATATCATTCTTTTGCACATCTCATTCTGGATCCTGTTTGCCCTGGTTCCAGAACTGCCAATGATATTTCCCGATAAAAAGTACCCTCTATATTACTATTATTATACGCTTTCATCGCAGCTGCTGAATGTCCTGAACTTCTACCTCGTTTATTTCCTGATCTCCATTGATTTCCTCAACACCAGGAAGATCGTGACCAATCTGTTGAAAGTGATCGGAGCGATCTCCTTTTTTATCTGCTTACGGCTGTTCATGATGGTAATCGTCTATGTATACATGGCCGGAATGGATTACCAGGAGGTTACCATTCGCTTCTACAACATCATCCTCGAAACCTATTACTCCATCTCCTTTACAATGATGGCGTTATTGATTAAATTCATGATTGACTGGTTCAATACCCAGAAACAGAAAAGCGAACTTCTCGCCCGTTCCAAAACATCCGAGCTGGCACTCCTCAGGACGCAGATCAATCCGCATTTTCTCTTCAACACCCTGAATAATCTCTATTCGCTCGTTTACAAGAAATCGGATGAAGCACCCTCCATGCTGATGAAGCTTTCCGACATCATGCGATATATGCTTTACGATTCCAACAGTGATAAAGTATTATTGGAGAAGGAGATCGAATACCTGGAGAGTTTCATTGAGTTGAATGCACTACGTATGAAAGAGGGCCGGTTCGTCGCCTTCGATATCGAGGGAGATATCCATTCCAGGATGATCCCTCCGATGTTGTTGGTTCCGTTTGTAGAGAATGCGTTCAAGCACGGCAGGAAAAATTATAAATTGCCGGGAATTGCAATCCAGCTGGTTGTAACAGGAACCAGGCTCGATTTCGACATCCGGAATTACATACCAACAGGTGCTCCGTTGAATAAGGATCAACAGGGAGGCATCGGTCTGGATAACGTCAAGAAACGATTGGACATGATCTATCCAGGAACCTATTCCCTTGAGATAAAGGATAACGGTGAAGAGTACCATGTTCATTTAACGATACAACGATTATGAGGATCTCATGCATTGCCGTCGACGATGAGCCATTGGCTCTCGAAGTGATCGAAGATTATATCCAGAAGATTCCCTTTCTCCAGCATCTCAAATCATTTGATAATGCCCTGGAAGCCATGGATTTTCTGAGGCAGCAAAAGGTGGATATGATGTTTCTCGACATCCAGATGGAGGAGCTTACCGGCATCCAGATGCTCAATATCCTGAAACCCAAACCTGAAGTGATCTTTACCACCGCTTACGACAAGTTTGCCCTTCAGGGGTATGAGCTCGACGTGACCGATTACCTGCTGAAGCCAATCTCCTTCGAACGGTTTGTGAAGGCGGTGGATAAGGTTCATGAAAAACTTTGCCGTCTGAGCAATGCAAAATGTCCGCCTGAGGAAGTGTCGATTTTTAATCCGAAGATCGACTACTTCTTTATCAAGAGCGGATTCAAACTGCATAAAGTAACCTTCGATGAGATCATGTACGTGGAGGGACAGGGTGATTACCTGAAGATTGTCACACCCAAGGCCCGTATCATGACCCTGCAGACCTTCAAAGGGATCGAAGAGATCCTCCCCCAGGCCAACTTCATCCGGGTCCATAAGTCCTATATCGTGGCCATCGACAAGATCGAATCGATCGAAGGAAACATGATCAAAGTCTCCGACAAGCTAATCCCCGTCGGCGAAAGCTACAAGAAGAGCTTCCAGAACCTGCTGGAGAAGAAGAAGATCATGTAGACAGGTTGGACAGGTTAGACAGGTTGGACAGGTTGGACAGGTTGGACAGGTTAGACAGGTTGGACAGGTTGAACAGGTTGAACAGTCTGTTCTGTTG
>JACZJJ010000158.1 GCA_014860625.1 Bacteroidales bacterium
GGGTAAAGGGTTATGGAATGGATAAGTATCTGTAAACTTACAACTTATAACTTAAAACATACAACATAAAGCATATGAATTATCCAAAGAAAGTAACGATTGGTGATATCACTGTGAGGGATGGATTCCAGCACGAAGAGAAGTTTATCCCTACCGAAGCAAAGATCTGGCTGGCAGAGGAGCTGATCCTGGCCGGCTTCAGGCACATCGAAGTCACAAACCTGGGCAATCCCAAAGGGATGCCGCAGTTCAAGGATGCCGATGAGGTGCTGAAAGGAATCAGATCGAGTAAAAAAATTGCTCATTTGCTCGACAAAGTCTCTCTGACCTGCATCACCATACGAGAGAAGGCAGTCGAACGCGCTATTGAAGCAAGAAAAGAGGGCTGGGGCCCCGACCGTATTCTTTTCATGGTATCCACCAGCGAGTCGCACCACAAAACCAACTCGGGACTAAGCCTGGCCGACTACTGGAAAATGGTGGAAAAATGGATCCCGCTGGCCCATGATGCCGGGCTTAAAGTAAACGGAACGGTGAGCACCATCTGGGGCTGTCCCATCGAAGGCCCTACCGATATGAACAAAGCGATTGAGTTCACCAAGCACTGGCTGGATATTGGCGCAAACGATGTGGAGCATGCCGACCACGACGGCTCCGCCTCCCCCGACCGGGTGTACAAGTACTATTCGATGCTTCTCGATTCGGGCGTCAGGGTCGAGAAACAGATCGTTCACTTTCACACCACACGCGGCTGGGGGCTGGCCAACGTGCTCGCCGCCCTGCAGGCCGGGATGGTCAATTACGAGTCTACCATGGGCGGTATCGGCGGACAGCCCGCCAACTTCGTGGACGGCGTTCCTGTGACTGGAACCGGTAAATATTACTATAAGGATCCAAACATCGTTGGACTGGTTTCCACCGAAGACATGGTGGTGATGATGGATGAGATGGGGATCGACACTCAACTGGATATAGATAAAGTATTGGAAATCGGTGCCATGGTTGAGCGCATAACAGGCAGGCGCCTTCGTTCCGAATCGATCCGCAACGGCCGGATTCCGAAAACTCTGTCGGGACGGAAATGATCAAAATCATCGAATCACCGCGGGAGGGAATGCAGGGGGTGGAACAGATCATCCCAACCTCTTCTAAGATACGCTTTGTCAATCACCTGCTGAAAGTAGGCTTCGACACCGTTGAGATCGGTAGTATCGTCAACCCGAAAGTTGTTCCGCAGATGGCCGACACCCTTGAGCTGATCAGCCAGCTTGATTTCGGAAACTCCGCCTCTGAACGGATGGTGCTGGTCATGAGTAGCAGGGGTGCCGAAAAGGTAGCACCCATTGAATCTGTAACTACTCTCTCCTACCCCTTTTCCTTTACTCCTTCGTTTCTGGAAAAAAATGTTCGGGCTACCGTGGACCAGGTTTACGGAATCACGGCAGATGTGATAAACTTCGCCGGGAAATATGGGAAAAAAGCTGTGATTTATATCTCCTATGCCTATGGAAATCCTTACGGGGATCCGTGGCACCTCGACCTTTTGCTGGAATGGATCGGGAAACTCAAAAACATCGGAGCAGAGATCATCCCACTCTCCAATGTATCCCTGGAGATCGATGAAATAATGATTGATGAGGTCTTTAAGGCGATCATCAGGGAGCATCCTTATCTGGAATTCGGACTGCATCTCCATCACGGGCAAGGAGACTGGTTTTCTAAAGTTGACGCAGCTTACCTCGCCGGATGCCGTCGGTTCGATACAGTAATGAACGGCTTCGGCGGATGCCCGATGTCGGGGCATGAACTGATGGGAAACCTCGCCACGCAGGACCTGGTACGCTATTTTCATGAGAAACAGATCCCTATTCCTTTAGAGCCGGTATTGCTGAACGAAGCAATTATGATTGCGAATGAAATTTATCAGTAGGAAATTTTTATCTTTGAGATTCCTTATCGCCTGCTTGCCCCTAAATCCCCTGAAGGGGACTTAATTCCTCCCCTTGAAGGGGAGCCTGTCCCGAGAACTCGGGGGTTAGGAGGGGTCATCCCGAAGGGAGCAAGCCCCCTTCAGGGGGTTTGGGGGCGGGTAAAGGATTTGGGGGATAACTTGAAACTTGAAACCTGAAACTTGAACCATGTACCTTACTGAAGAACACGAAATGATCCGGAAGACTGTCCGGGATTTTGCCGAACGGGAGATCAAACCCGTAGCACAGGAGTTGGATGAAAAAGGAGAATTCTCATTACCCCTTACCAAACGGATGGGGGAGCTGGGACTCTTTGGATTGATTGCACCTACCGAATATGGCGGTTCGGGAATGGACATGCTGGCCTATGTGATTGCCGTGGAAGAGCTTGCCCGTGTCGACGGATCCCATGCTGCCACTCTCGCTGCTCATATCTCCCTGGGGATGGGTCCGATCATGAACTTTGGCACGGATGAACAGAAGCAGAAATACATACCGATGCTCACAACTGGAGAAGCCCTCTGGGCATTTGGATTGACCGAACCCGATGCAGGAAGTGATTCAAGGGGAACCAAGACCACCGCCCGCATTGAAGGTGACCAGTGGGTGATCAACGGATCGAAGATCTTTATCACCAACGGCGCTTCTTCCATCAACAAGGGAGCTACGGTACAGGTGGTTTCCGGTGAAAAAGATGGGAAGAAAGAGTTTACCACGATTCTGGTCGATGCCGATACACCCGGGTTTAAGCGGGTTTCCATGCATGGAAAAATGATGTGGCGGGCATCCGATACGGCTGAACTCTACTTTGATGACTGCCGTGTTCCTCTTTCCAGTACCCTTGGGAAACGGGGGGAAGGATCGAAGATCATGCTCAACACCCTCGACAGCGGCCGGCTGGCCATCGGTGCCATGGGACTGGGTTGCGCCCAGGGAGCGTTTGAAATGTCGCTGCAGTATTCGAAAGAACGCAAGCAGTTCGGAAAACCTATCGGGCATTTCCAGGTCATTAGCTTCAAGCTCGCCGACATGGCTACCAAGATCGAACTGGGCCGCAACCTCCTGTACAAAGGGTGCTGGCTGAAGTCGAACGGTCAACCATACGCTAAGGAAGCCGCAATGGCCAAACTCTATTGCTCTGAAATCGCGAAGGAGGTGGCTGACGAGGGAGTTCAGATCCACGGCGGCTATGGCCTGATGAAAGACTATCCGATCGAACGCTTCTACCGCGACCAGCGCCTGTTGCAGATCGGTGAAGGCACCAGCGAGATCCAGCGACTGGTGATCGCCCGGCATATCGGGGTGTTTGACGATTAGCCCTTAAATCCCCTGAAGGGGACTTCCTCCGCTGTACGGAATTTTGGTATAATATAACTCATTGAAACTTATTGGAAGTGCCAAAACTGCACATCCAATAATTCACTGATGGCAAAGGTAGAATGGCAAAATAATTTTGTATCTTTGACAAAGAGGAACCGTGCCCTGATGAATTCCAAGAATTCTATTCTTTCAAAGCTTAATCCCAATTATTTTTGGGATGTGGATCTCGCGATTTTAGATGACACAAATGCCAGCCGGTTGATCATCGACCGGGTATTTTCTCTGGGGGAAATCCATGAAATGAACCAGGTGATCCACTTCTATGGGAAAGACAAGGTTGTTGAGGTATTGAGCAATTTATCCTATATCGATCCAAAGACGTTAAATTTCATTATCAAGCTGTTTAATAAACCTGCGGAGGAATTCAGATGTTACCAACGAAAGCAGTCGACTCCCCAACACTGGAACTCATAAAGGTCCTGCAAAGCAAATCGTATCTTAAAGGATTTCATCTTGTTGGAGGAACAGCCCTTGCACTGCACTTTGGTCACCGGAAATCGATTGATATCGATCTGTTTTCTAATTTCGATTTTGATGCATCGGGATTGCTCGAACAAATTCATCAGGATTTTTCTTATCAATTATTTTCTACTGCTTCCAATACCCTTAAGGGCTCTATTGCCAATATCAACGTTGATATCCTGGCGCATCGGTACAAACTACTCTCTGAGCCAAAGGTTAATCAAGGGATTTCACTTTTATCAATCCCTGATATTATCGCCATGAAACTGAATGCCATCTCAACAAGCGGACAGCGATCGAAAGATCTTATTGATGTCTATTATCTTCTGAATGAATACAAACTGGGACAGATGCTTGAATTTTACAAAGAAAAGTACAACCAGGAGAATGTTTCCTTCATCCTGAAGAGTCTCATCTATTTTGAGGAGGTGGATCTTGCCGACTGGCCTGTTTTAATTGAGAATCCTAAATTGAAATGGGCAGATGTAAAAAAAAGGCTCGAAAAGGTTGTTCTTGATTACGCCCGCAAGCAATAACCATGCTTCATAGTCGATTACCAGGGAGCGGAGCATAGTTTCCAGTTGGCAGTCGGTAGTTGGCACAAATGCCTTACAATTTGATCATCTTCCCACTCCCCACCCCGTTTCCAGCCAGAATACGGTAAAAATAGATCCCTGAAGGGAAAGCTTCAGCATTCCAATAAACCTGCTGTTTGCCTTTTTGCTGATAAGTATTTACAGGAACATCCACCAGCCGACCGAAACTATCAAAGATCTGAAGGGTAACAAGCCCTGGTTCATCGAGTGTATAGGAAAACGTGGTGGATTGGTGGATCGGGTTCGGATAATTCGTAATTCGAAAATCGTTATTCGTAATTTGATTAATACCTGCCGGGTTGCTGGTTTTCAGAACTGAGCCTCCTTTCCCCACAACATAGCCAGTATTCGGACTGGTAAAACAGAGGGTTTGCGGGTTAAGCGTCCCAAGTTGCTGATAAAAATCCCAGGTTATTCCACCATCGGTTGTTTTATTGATGATTCCAATTCCTGATCTGATCATATAACCTGTATTGCTATCAACAAAATAAATTGTGCGGTACCATGATGCAGTAACACCAATGCCTTGTAAAAGCTCATTCCAGGTGATCCCTCCGTCTGTTGTTTTATACAAATTGTTTCCACAAACGTATCCTGTATTTTTATCCGTGAAAAATAGTGAGTAATAGACTCCGTCAAAAGGAGGGATTACAATCCAGGTCGATCCCCCGTCGGTTGTTTTCCATAAAAGCCCGGCGTCACCTGCCAGGTAGCCGGTAATGGCATCCGTAAAATACATGCTGTAGATATCCCGGTATCCTGTATTTAGATCATTAATGGTCCAGGTTGTACCGCCATCAGTTGTTCTGAATATCGAGTAAAATTCTGAACTGTTATAATGAACGCCAATCATGTATCCTGTATCTGACGATGGAAATTGAACGATTTTAAAATACCATTCACTATCTGAATGAATATTTGACCAGGATGATCCGCCATTGATTGTTTTCAGCACGATGCCTGAATCCCCGACGGCATAACAGGTGTTTATATCGATACAATCAATGGAATACAGCGTTTGGGTAGTCGGGAATTCCTGATCTTTCCAGGAGTTTCCTGCGTCGCTGGTTTTAATGATCGTTCCGGAAGTTCCAACTGCATACCCCGTATTTGCATCCGGAAAGCAAACAGAGTTCAGATCACTGAATGTAACTGCAGAACCTATCCTGTTCCAGGTGGCCCCACCTGTTATAGTATAGAGGGTAATTCCATATGCACCGACGGCAATGCCCCTCGTCGCATCTGCAAAATTTATCGAGTTCAACGACACATCCGTACCTGAAGGTTGAACTTCCCAGGATGCTCCCCCGTTCATAGTTTTCATAATCATTCCGCCTTCACCTGCCATAAATCCTGTATTGTCATCGATAAAATGAACCGATTTCCATGAACCCCCGGTTCCGGGAGCTTCCACCCATGTAATTCCTCCATCGGTGGTTTTATAGATACTCCCCCCGATGGCAAATCCGGTGTCGTTGTCAGTAAAATACAGATCATGAACAGTCCCGAGGCCAAGTCCAATGCTATCAGTAATCCATGATGCTCCGCCATCCGAAGTTTTCAGGAGTCCTGTATAATAATAGCCAAATGAAATCTCGCCCCAGACTACATATCCGATTTCAGGTCCGGTAAAAAAAACTGAAATACAATTTTGCCCTGCCCCGCCAGTCTCGTACCATGACGCCCCGCCGTCGGTGGTTTTATAAATAATACCCTGACTTGCCCAATCCCCGACTGTTCCGACAGCATAACCGGTGTCAGTATTGACGAAGTACAGGGATGATATGCTGCCTTCGGCTCCTGATGAACTGAGCGTCCATGACTCCCCTCCATTGGTTGTTTTCCATATACCTCCTGTACCTTCTCCGGCGATAAAACCGACGGAATCATTCGTAAAAAAGACGTGATGACACGAAGTCCCATTCCACTCAAAATCTTTTCTGATCCAGGTCAGACCGCCATCAGTTGTTTTCAGGATAGTTCCGCCCTCGCCGACAGCAAAGGCAGTGGTTGGATTGACAAATTGCACGCTGTTTAAGGTATTGCCCTGCGGCAGCGGATTCATCCATTGCCAGTCCTGGGCGTTGGAAATATTTCCAAAAACAAATGCCAGAAGAAGGATGTAAAACTTTTTCATAAGAACTCAGGTTTTAAAAGGTTTCAGTTTGTGGTCCACAGTCGGCAGTTCGCAGTTGGCAGTTCGCAGTTGGCAGAAATGCAAAATGGCAAAATGGTACAATCTAAAATTATTTTGCCATCTTACATTTTGCCATTTTACCATTTGATAATCTTTCCACTCCCCACCTCATTCCCGGCCTGAATACGGTAAAAATAGATCCCTGCCGGATAGGCTTCTGCGTTCCAAAATACCTGCCACTTCCCTGTAGGCTGAAAGTTGGTTACCGGTTCATCCACCAGCCGACCGAAACTGTTAAAGATTTGAATTGTTACATGCCCCGGTTCTTCCAACGTATAGGAAAACGTGGTGGATTGGTCGACCGGGTTCGGATAAATCGTCATTCGAAAATCAGAGTTCGTACTTTCACCGGCTCCCGTCCAGACATCCGCTGTCGCGACTCCTATTGAGTTAACAACAGTCCCATAGTCGTAATACATCAACACGGTTTCATTGTAAACAAGTATACTGGGTGTTTCAACGATACTGCTGGTATTGAACGCGTAAGGATCGTCCTGGATAGTATAAACCGGATTTTCCGGCCATTTTTCCCATGTAATCCCATCATTGCTCCAGGCATAACCTATGTTCCAATCTGATGCCGGACTATAGCCAGAATAGTACATCTCGTAATATCCGTGAATATGAATTACCGAACATAGCCAGGCAGCGTACTCATCCCATTGGCCTGTTGTTCCTTCGTTCAGCACCGGATCGCTTTCCGCATAAGGAGGTAAGGAGGTATTAGGGTCGTTGTATTTGGTCCAGGTGATCCCATCCTGGGATGTAGCCATTCCGATCTCCCTGAAACCGGTGAAAAAATCAGTGGAAGCGGAATAAAACATGATATACCCCCCTGTGTCCAACGGGAGGACTGCGTTGGGGGTAATAAATCCTTCATCCCATTCACCCGGGCTGCCCGAGGTCAGAACAGGATCAGCCATACGCTCCCAAATTCCGGTCAGACTGCTGGAAGTTGCCTGTCCGACGAATTGTCCGGGACCATATCCGGGGACATCCCGGCCATTGTAATACATAACCCATTGTGAACCCATTTCCAGCACAATTCCCTGGGTCACATAATATGAGTCAAACCCAATTTCTGAACGGGTAAATACGGGATTTCCCGGAAATTTTTCAAAATTATATCCATCTGGCGATGTGGCCAGGCAAATCCCACCATTATCAAGATTACCTGAGTAGAAAAGGTAAAACATCCCGTCATTCCAAAGAACATTAGGCATGGTTAAAAATGCATCATCGTAGGAACCCGGGCCACCAGGTGTCAACACAGGGTTAAGGTAATAGGCTGAGAAATCCAACGGTTCCTGAGCTTTGATTCCGTTCCATCCAGAAAGGAGATACAGGATTGCGCTCAGCAGTGAGATTGTTAAGGTTTTTTTCATGATATGAGGATTTAAAAGTTTGCAGTTTGCAGTTCCCAGTTTCCAGTTCCCAGTTCCCAGTTTGCAGTTCCCAGTTCCCAGTTTGCAGTTAAAAATCCAGACTGCCGACTAAAGACTGTGGACTGATTTTTACTGAATCAAAGGTACACCGGCGGACAGGGCCAAATCAATCCCCATTTCGTGTTAATTTGTCTTTTGCCAACTGCAAACTGGGAACTGCAAACTGGGAACTTATTTCCTCAGATATTTTACGATGGCTTCGCTTCGGGTGCGGACCTGAAGTTTTTCGTAGATATGACGGATGTGGGTGCGAACGGTCTCCACACCAATGAAAAGAAGACTTGCGATTTCCTTGTAGAGCAGTCCTTTTGCCAGATACGACAGGATCTCTTCCTCCCTGGCAGTCAGTCCGTTATCAGTCCCAGTTCCTGTTGTAAGGTGCTGGAAAGACTGAACCACTTTGCGGGCAATCTCCCTCGACATAGGCGATCCTCCGTGGTATACATCCTGGATGGCATCCAGCAGCCTGGCTGGCGGGGTCTGCTTCAACATATAGCCGGAAGCTCCGGCTGACAATGACTGAAAGATGGCATCGGAATCTTCAAAAATGGTCAGCATAATGAACAGCATTGGAAGGCCAAGTTCCCTTAGCCTGATGATGCACTCGATGCCGCTGATTCCAGGCAGGTTGATGTCCATCAGCACCACGTCAGGGTTCACCTCAGGCAAGCCGGCGACAGCCTCTTCGCCACTCCCATAGACAGCAACACAAGCAAACCCGGGGGAGCCATTGAGAAGGATCTCAAGTACATCCCTGACCATTTTATCGTCTTCCACCACCGCGATGCGGATGGGCCTGTCGGGAGAATTGCCTGTTTCTGACATGAATGGATTCTATGCCGCTAAATTACAACGATTGATTACTAAATAATATCCCCATTTCGTGTTACATTTCTGGGGTGAGGTCATCTCTAATGGACAATTAATTTGATCTCTGTTCCTTCACCAGGATGGGAATAAATGAAAAACTCCCCCCCGATATCATACATTCTTTTATTCATATTGGTCAGCCCGTTACCCGGAAATTCAAGGGCTGCGGGATCAAATCCATTTCCATTGTCCCGGATGGAGATTGTAAATGACCTCTCCCCCTTCGCCCCCTCTCCTTGAAGGAGATGGGGTTGGGGGGTGAGGTCATTAACCTTAGTGGGGGAAGTGAAGGAGAAAGTAATCACCACCTCTGTCGCTCCGGCATGTTTCACCACGTTATGTATTGCTTCCCTGACGACCAGGTAAACATTCCTGCGCACCTCCACGCTGAGCGACAGGTTTGGCATTTCCGCAGGGAGATCAAAGACACAGCTTACCGAAGTGGGTTCCAAATATTCAAAGGCGAAACGCCGGACATAGGTAATGAGGCCTTCGAGGTTGTCGTTCCTGGGGTTTAGCGCCCAGATGATCTGGTTCATCTCTTCCATCAGCCCGCGGGAGGTATCGCTGATCTTCCCGAGCCATTCCCTGGCCCCACCGCCGATATCAGTCCGGTTTTTCACCAGGTCGCTCATCATGGAGATCCGGGTAAGACTGGCTCCTACGTCGTCGTGCATATCCTGTGAGATTCGGGTCCGCTCCCGTTCGAGCATGAGTTGCCTGTCCAGATCTTTCTGGTAGAGCGAGGCCGTATGCAACAATGAAACGACCCTGCGTGCAAGGAGTGACAATACACGAATATCCTGAAGAGAATAGATCCGTTCCGACTGCTTCGCACCGCAAATGAAAAATCCATCAGGATGATCTCCCGAAAGCAGGGGGACAACCAACTCACCATCCAGATGATCAAATAGCAGGGGTTTGGATTTCAGTTCTGCCGGGGAGAATACTCTCGAGGTGAGCATTTTGAGTTCAAATTCATCGTTCACCTGGAATTCCCCTTGGATCGACTGATCAGTATTCCCCAGCGTACAAACCGGTTCATAGCATAAGAGACTTTTCTTCAGGTTGAACATCAGAAACTTAAAATGAAATATCTCATCCATTCCTTGTACAATCTTTTCTCTCAGTTCATCAAACCGGTAAACTCCTGCCAGCTTTGCTTCAAAATCGGAAACAACAGTAGCTGAATCATAGGTTTCGCGGTGGAACATCCGGTCGATCAGGCGCTGAATCAAGTCTCTAAATATCAGGAAGATAATAACAGAAAGAGCCAGGATGACAAAGCGGGTAATCCTGGTTTCACGGATAGTGGACAGATCTACAAGGTAGAGGAGAAAAAGATAGGCCAGGATGATAACTATTGTCGCACTCAAGTAAAGAAGCGCTTTCCTGATGAGAACCTCCATATCCCATATCCGGTATCGGAAAATGGCGATCAGGATACAACTAATCAGAATCAGGGTGCCTGTTCCCTGGGAAACAATGCTCATGAGTGGGTATTTGGCAGAGAATTGAATGAAGCTATTGTAGAACAGCGAAATAGACATGGGTGTTATAAAACCGAAAAAAGTGCCGGTGATCACGATACGTAACTGGTTGCGCGAAAGGGTATCCTTGACGGTCCTGAACTGGAAGATCACAATAGCCAGAGCCAGGGTGAAGGTCAGGGTCATCCATAACACAACAATCCTTTCAAATAAATAAAAGAATGGTCCGGATGTACCGGTTGTAATCAGAAAGTAAGAATAGTTCATCGCATGAATTGAAAAAATAAGAAATCCCAACGCATAAAAAAGCCAGGGGAACCTTTTTAACTTACTGAAAAACTTAGCAGGCTTTGGGAAGAGCAGATGGAACTGTATCAGTGCGGGTCCGATGAAACAACTACATAAGAAAAAAGCGATGTTGGCAGACATGGCTATTGGTTCTTGAATTTGAAGATTGAGTCCATTTACCAGGACCATGAACAGCTGAATGATGATAAAAAACAACTTCGCTGATTTTTCATTTGTTTTCTCATAAAGAATATAGAGACTGCCAATGCTGAAAAATATCACAACGATGTATATGGACCAGAAAAATCCGGGAGCAAACGACTGGAGAGAACCAACCACAACAGGCATCCCAACTTCCTGGTTATTTCTGAGTACTCCGGCAACTACAGTATCACCTACCTTCAGACTATATTCCCATTCCTCAATCGGGATAGAATTCATCGACACCAGTGTATCACCAGGTCTTATTCCTCCTTTATAGACTGAACTTCCGGGTATTACATAATCATGAATATAGTATCCGTTTTCGACTTTAACCGTTGCACCACCTATTGGGATCCGGTCTCTGTAAACCAAATAGGCAGTGTTCACAAGGATTACCAGGATAACAAGCAAGTACGCCCAGTAAGGGATCCGGCGGAGGGATTGGATCAGTTTGCCCATGGGGGTGGGTTGAAAGAGAGAGGTAAAGATAGGGGAAAAGTTTCCAGTTTCCAGTTCCCAGTTGGCAGAAATGTAAAATGGTAAAATCCAAAATTATTTGGCCATCTTACATTTTACCATTTTACCATTTGATCATCTTCCCACTCCCAACCTCATTCCCGGCCTGAATGAGGTAAAAATAAATTCCTACGGGAAAAGTTTCTGCATTCCAATAAACCTGCTGTTTGCCTTTTTGCTGATAAGTATTTACAGGAACATCCACCAGCCGCCCGAAACTGTCGAAGATCGAAAGTATCACTTGCCCCTGTTCTTTAAGTGTATAGGAGAAGGTTGTAGATTGATAAACTGGATTCGGATAAATCGTCATTCGTAGATCACTATTTGGAAATCGTTCATACTTGATCCCGACAGGAAGATCTGCAGTTGCCACTGCAATCTCGCCCGGATACGGAATACCATAATCGTAATACATAAAGACAATGGAATCATCGATATCAATTACTAAGGCAGGCTGCTCCAACAGAGAATACCCCATTGATAATGCATACGGGTCGTCATTCCAAGTGTAGACAGGATTTAATGGGTCTTTTGACCAGGAAATACCGTCAGGACTATAAGCATAGCCAAATGCCCCGTTTGTATTGCTATGACCGCCGGTATAATACATCTCAAATCCTTCCTGGGTTTTCAGGATGCTGCATTCCCAGGCCATGGCATCATCCCATTCACCAGGATCACCAACTTTTAGAACCGGGTCGCTTTCGGAATAAGGCGAATTTGTGGTTGCAGGATCATCATATTTAGTCCAGACTAAGCCATCAGGGGAAATTGCCATTCCTATCTGACGGTTTATGCCTGAAGAAAAATCATCCCCTGCCGAATAGAACATTATAAAACCACCAGTATCCAGTTGAAAGATATTGTTGGGTGCGATAAAATCCGAGTCCCATTCTCCGGAGCTGCCCACAGTTAATATCGGGTTCGTGTCCCGGGTCCAAGGGCCGGTCAGATCAGTTGCTGTGGCAATTCCAATTGAAGGCCCGGGACCAAAGCCAGACTGTTCACGACCGTTGTAATACATGATCCATCCGGTCTGTCCATGTATTATGATTCCCTGGGTAACACTGAATGAATCAAACCCGCTTCCTGAAGGAGTAAAGACCGGATTCCCTGCATATTTGGTAAATGAATACCCATCAGAAGATGAAGCCATGCCGATTGATGGAATACCGGCTGCATCAAATCCGGTATAAAAAATGTAAAAAGTACCTTCGGAGACAAATGCATAAGGCAGTATGATTGTCCATTCTTCCCATGAACCGTTTCCTCCATATACCAATACCGGACTATACGTCACAGAACCCTGAAAGTTCAGTGGTTCCTGAGAGAATGTTACATTCAATCCCGTGAAGAAATAAAAGAATGTGCTTAGTATTAAGATTGTAAAGGTTTTCTTCATGATTCAAGGGTTTCAAAGTTCTCAGTTGAAGTTCCCAGTTAGCAGTTCCCAGTTTCGAAATTACTGCCGACTGGGAACTGCTAACTGGGAACTTTTTTCAACAAAGGTACGTCCATGAAACTATGGAATCAATACGCATTTCGTCGTATTTCAGGGGGATGCTACCGCGGAAACGCTTTGTTCAGGGCTTCGGTCCTCGACTGCACATGCAGCTTTTCGTAAATGTTGTGGATGTGAGTCCTTACGGTCTCGAAACTGATGGAGAGCTGATCGGCGATCTCTTTGTACCGGTATCCTTTGGCGAGGAGATCCAGCATCTCCAGCTCCCGTTTCGTCAGTCGAAACAAATCTGAAGGGGTGGGTTCAGGATCAGTCTGGGCGGGTTTGGAACCCGCCCCTACATTGGCGGATTTGAATGATTGGATCACCTTCCGGGCAATGACCGGCGACATGGGGGATCCGCCCTGATACAAATCCATAATGGCCTCTGTGATCTTTGTTGGCGGGCTGTTTTTCAGCAGGTAACCGGTAGCACCGGCGCAGAGGGAATCAAACACGCTTTCATTGTCCTCGTATACTGTGCACATCATGAACTGTGTGAAGGCGAGAGACGGTTTCAACTTTTTCACACAATCGATCCCTGAGATCCCGGGCAGGTGGATGTCCATCAATACAATGTCGGGAATATTTGCCGGGATGGATTCCAGCGCCTCCTCCCCAGAGGAGCATGTGGCTATGCATTGCAGGGCAGGGTTCGACCGGACGATCAGTTCCAGCCCTTCCCGCATCTCTTTGTCATCCTCCACGATGATGACCCTGATTTTTTCCACAGGTTTGCTCATTTAACAAAAGTACTCTTTTTGGCAGTTCGCAGTTAGCGGTTCGCAGTTGGCAACTACCCAATTTTTTCATCAAAGGTACTTCCATGAAACGATGAGATCCATACGCTTTTCGTCGTATTTTCAGGGATCCTTTGCGCACCTTTGTGAATACTTTTGACTGCCTTTGTGGTAAAAAGAAGAAATTGACCTACATTACAAACGAAATTTCTTTAAGATTCGCTATTTTTGTGATATGAATTATTAAAAATGGAAGATCTCAACCGGAATATTATTGTTTCACTCCTGACCGAGAATGAAAAAAAGATCAAACAGTTTGGGGTTCTAAAAATTGGGCTGTTTGGTTCATTTCTGACAGGCGATCAGAATGAACATAGTGATATTGATATTCTTGTTGAATTCCATCAAGATAAGATCAGTTATGATAATTTTATTAATCTGTGTTTCCTTTTAGATGGACTTTTTCAGAACAGTAAAGTTGAGGTTGTCACAAAAGATTCATTGAGCCCTTATATCGGTCCGAAAATTCTTCAACAGGTAGAATATGTCCCGTTCTCCGCTTGATTATCTGCAACACATCATAGATGAATGCAAGTTTATCCTGATAGCTATACCAGATACTCTTTCATTTGAAGATTTCTATTCAGACGAGGAAAAGAAACGTGCTATTGTAAGAAGCCTGGAAATTATTGGAGAAGCAACAAAAAACATCCCGATCGATTTCAAATTAAAATGGAAAAACATCGAGTGGAAGCAGATGTCGGGCATGAGGGACCGACTGATACATGACTATTTTGGAGTCGATTATTTTATTGTTTGGGATGTTATTAAAAACAAAATTCCTGGTCTGAAGGTATCGATTGAATCAATACTTGGAAATGAATCCAAATAAGGTTAATTTGACCTTTGTGCGCCTTCGTGAAATCCTTAGAGGGGACTTTGTAGTAAAAAAGTAAAACTCAACCGAGAAGAATATTATAATTCAATATTGAAAATTACACTCGTACCTTTCCCAGGTGCGCTCTGAATTTCAAAGCTCCCCCCCAGTTCTTCCGCCCGCTTTCTCATGTTCAGCAACCCGTTCCCTCCGGAACCTGGATTGACCTGTTCAAATCCTTTTCCGTTGTCGGCAATGGTGATTTCCATCTTCTGGTTCCCAATTTTTACCGAAATACTGATCTCGGAACAGCCACTGTGCTTTACTGCATTATGGCTCGCTTCCTGCACGGCATAGAAGATATTTCTCCGGGTATCGGGGGTAATTGAGATATCCGGGATCTCTTCCGGGAAATCAGTTGTGAACCGGATCCCAAAGTCTTCTAGGTACTCTCCAAAATAGCGTCTGATATAAGAAATCAGGCTTTCGAGGTTATCGTATTTGGGATTCAGGGCCCACACGATCACATTCAGCCGTGAGATCATTTCCCGGGAGGATGAAGCGATGCGGTCTAACCGGTCCTCGAATAAGCCGGCAGTTCCCGTTTGGCAGTTCCCAGTTGGCAGTTGGCAGTCGGTGGCATCCGGGATCCGGCATCCGGCGTCTGGGATCCTTACAGGAGCTTCGCTGATCATAGCAATCTTTGTCAGGCCAGCCCCGATGTCGTCGTGCATATCCTGGGAGATCCTCGCCCGTTCCCGTTCCAACATCAGCTGTCGGTCGAGGTCTTTTTGGTAAAGGTTTGCTGTATGTAATAGTGCGATCACTCTGTGGGCGAGCAGGGAAAGAACGCGGATGTCCTGGATGGAATAGGCTCGTTCCGACCGCTTGGGGCCGCATATGAAAAAGCCATTCGGGTGGTCTTCCGAAAGCAAAGGGACGACAATCTCCCCGTAGAACTGATCGAAAATCGCAGGCTTTCTTTCGATCTCGTCAGGGGAAAAGACATTGGCTTTCCGGAGCTTCTCTTCAAATTCATTCGTTACCTCAATTCCCTTTGGGGTGTCTTTCACATCATCACCCAACACACACACCGGTTCATAGAGTAATGTATCTTTTTTTAGTGTGAAAACCAGCAACTTGAAATGGAAAATCTCATCCAACCCAACTGCAATCTTTTTTTTGAGTTCATCAAACCGGTAGATCCCAGCCAACTTTGCTTCAAAATTGGAAACCACCGTGGTTGAGTCGTAGGTCTCCCTGTGAAAAATCCTGTCGATTATACGTTGCATCCGGTCCCTTAACAACAGGAAAATGATTACGGATAAGGCAAGAATAACAAAGCGGGTGACCTTGGTCTCTCTGATCGTGAACAGATCAACCACGAAGATCAGGAAGAGATAAGAGAGGAGGATAAATATCGTTGCGCCAAGGTAAAGCAAGGCTTTGCGAATGAAAACCTCAATATCCCATATCCGGTAACGGAAAATGGCAATCAGGAAACAGCAGATCATGATGAGACTGCCGATGCCCTGGGATATAGGAACAAGATGAGGGTATTTGAAGGCAAATTGTGATATATCATCATAGAAAAGAGAAATTGACATGGGTGTTAAAAAACCAAAAAAAGCACCGATAATCACCACGCGCAACTGGTTGCGTAAAAGGGTTTCTTTTATGGTTCTGAATTGGAAAATAGCAATGAGGAGTGCCAGAGTAAAAGTTAATGTCATCCACAGGACAACAATTCTGTTGAATAAATCAAAGATAGGTCCGAATGTATTTCCTGTGTAGATAAAATAGGAATAGGTCACAGAATGCCCTATAAGAATAAGGAAACCCAGAACATAGATCAGAATGGGCAACTGTTTAAATCGATTGAGAAAAATTGCTGGTCTTGGAAATAGCAGATGGAAATGAATCAGGATGGGACCAATGAAACAACTGCTTACCATAAATGCCATGAGAGCTGTCATTGCAATTGGATCCGGAAATTGAATATAAAGTGCATTAGCTAAGACCACAAACAGCTGAATGCTGATAAAAAACAGGTTTACTGATTTATCAAATGGATTTTTATATAAAATGTACAGGCTGCCAATACTTAAAAGCAGCATTCCAATGTAAATAAACCAGAAGAAACCCGGAGCCAGTGAGTGAAAAGAACCAACAATAAAAGGCACCTCAATTTGCTTGTTATGCCTGAGGATACCCGCGATATAGAGTTCGCCTGGCGCCAGGTAATAGGGACCAGATTGCCAATTGTCAACAGGAATTGAATTTACTGAAACAAGCGTGTCGCCCGGCCGAATTCCCGCTTTATCAACCGTACTGCCGGGTTTAATATAATCATAGATATAGTATCCCTTCTCGTACTTTATTGTTTCACCACTTCGTGGGATCTGATGCCTGAAAAAAAAATAGGAGGTGTTCACGAAGATAGTCACAAGCACGAGCAAATAAGCCCAGTAAGGGATCCGGCGGAGCGACTGTCGAAAGTTGCCCATGGAGGTGGGGTAAAAAAGAGAGGTAAAGATAGGGAAAAAGTTTTGTCTATCTGAACCCTATCGGCTTTCGCTCCCGAAACTCCTTCTCCTCTAAACTGGTTTTCTCCAATTGTTTCAGATACTCAAAGATCAAACGGATTTTATCATCGTGATCAGTGAGACTCATTTCAAAATCTCTCAGTTTATGAAGGATATCTTTGTTTGTCAAAAGCATCTCCTGTTCCGTAAAGGCCATCGGGAGATAACGTACTCCTCCCCTGTTTGAGGTCGCAAATTGTGACCTCAAACTTTTCAACTCCGCCAGGTCCATATCCAGCATCACCTTAATTCCTCGGATCACATAGATCTTGCTCATGACAACCTCATCAGGAAGCATCACATTATTACTCTCAGTCATGTTGCGATTTAGATTAATGATATACCATTAATCCGAAAAAAAGGGAAAAGGTTATACTTATAGGAAAAAAATCCATCTATTAGAGTTTGCAATTTGCACAAATGTAAAATGACAAAATGGTAAAATGTAATACTATTCTGGAATATGGCGTTGATATTCGCAATATTTATACTATATTTGCGATTGTATTCGATAAAATGGTATAATATGATACCCAGATTGCTCGCAGACAAATTAGTCAAAAAGATGGATGATCATAAAGCGTTGATCATTCTCGGACCCCGTCAGAGCGGGAAAACCACACTGGTCAAAGCGCTGGTTGAGCAAGTCGGTTCTTCCGTTCTCTGGTGGACCGGGGACGACTTTCAGGTTCGGTCGATGCT
This sequence comes from Bacteroidales bacterium, assembly GCA_014860625.1. Classification (GTDB taxonomy): domain Bacteria; phylum Bacteroidota; class Bacteroidia; order Bacteroidales; family FEN-979; genus QYOJ01. The sequence continues at coordinate 17,824 of JACZJJ010000158.1, forward strand.
ATCGGTGCTGTCACTGGCCAATTTGCAGGGACTGATTGGAGATGCTCCATTACTGGTGATTGATGAAGCGCAGCGGATTGAAAATATCGGACTCTGCATTAAGATCATTGTGGATAATATTCCCGGGGTTAAGGTAATTGCAACAGGTTCTTCTGCTTTTGAACTGGCCAATCGCATCAATGAACCGATGACTGGGCGTAAATGGGAATATACACTCCTGCCATTATCCTATAAGGAGATGGTGAATTATCATGGCGAATTAAAAGAAAACAGTTCGTTGCAGCACCGGATGATTTATGGGTATTATCCCGAAGTGGTCAATAATCCGGGCCAGGAAACCGATATTTTAAAACAGCTGGCAGACAGTTACCTGTACAAGGATATCCTGACATGGGAAAAGATCCATAAACCTGACAGGATGGAGAAATTGGTCAGGGCCCTGGCATTTCAGGTGGGGAACCAGGTATCTTATCATGAACTGGGACAGGTCACCGGACTGGATAATGAAACCGTTGAAAAGTATATCGACCTTCTTGAAAAAGCATTTATTGTTTACCGGTTGGGGACATTGAGCAGGAATCTTCGGAACGAATTAAAAGCAACCCGTAAACTATATTTCTATGACAATGGCATCCGGAATGCCCTGATAAACTCATTCAACCCAATGGAGATGAGAGATGATGCCGGGGTTTTATGGGAAAATTTTCTGATGACCGAACGGCTCAAGTATATCTACACCCATGATTTCTGGTGTAACCGGTATTTCTGGCGAACACATGCGCAGCAGGAGATTGACTATATTGAAGAATACGAGGGGCGGTTACACGCTTTCGAGTTCAAATGGAATCCCAAAAGGAAGGGAAAGATACCAGCTGCCTTCCTTAATGCCTATCCTGATAACGAAGCTTCCATCATAACGAGGGAAAATTTCAGGAGTTTTCTTGGGGTTTAGGGCATGTTACCTTTTTACTATTTCCATTTTGAGTTCGTGTCACAGCAGCGATAAGTTCCTCCGGGTTCACCGGCTTCAGCAGGTATTCGACACCGCTCAACCGGAATGCCTGGATCGTATGCTTATCAGAAGCAGAGATAAAGATCACCTTGAAGTCAATAGCTGGTAAAGCATGCAACAGGTCAAAGCCGGTTCCGTCTTTCAGGTTGATATCCAGCAGGATCAAATCCGGGTGAAGTGTGCTTATTTCTTTGATTCCCTCAGCAACACTAGCCGCCTCTCCTGCAACGAAAATCTGCGGACAATTTAGTTCAAGCAGTTTCCTCAGGGTATCCCTGCTGTGGGCTTCGTCGTCGATAATCAGGGTTCGGAGCATAGTTCCCAGTTAGCAGTTCGCAGTGGGCAGTCAAATGCAAAATGGCAAAATGGTAAAATGCAATATGCAATTTTATTTTGCCATCTTACATTTTACCATTTTACCATTTTATCATCTTCCCACTCCCTACCTCATTCCCGGCCTGAACGCGGTAAAAATAAATCCCGGCAGGAAACGATTCTGCGTTCCAGTGAAACTGCTGGTCCTCTTTTTGCTGAAAAGCCTTCACCGGTTCATCCACCAGCCGCCCGAAACTGTCAAAGATCTGAATTAAAACATGCCCTGGCTCTTTCAGGGTAAAGGAAAACGTGGTGGATTGGAAGAAAGGATTCGGATAATTCGTCACTCGAAAATCGTCATTCGGAATTCTATTAACTCCCAATGGAAAGCCACCGCCATTGGTGGTCTTCAGGATGGTTCCATATTCGCCGGCAGCGTACCCGGTATTTGAATCAGTGAAATATACTGACCTTAAATCACCATACCCTGACCAGCTAAAGTTCCAGTTTAAGCCACCGTCATCCGTTTTCCATACGATGCCCGAATAACCCACAGCATATCCTGTATTTGCATCAGGGAAGTGAATGGAAAATAAAGTATTGCCCAGGCTGATGTGGTGTTGGGACCAGGTAGCACCGGCATCAACCGTTTTAAGGATCCTTGCCCCATCGCCTGCTGCATAACCGGTATTGGCATCAGGAAAGTGTACAGTGTAAAGATCAATTGTTTGGCCCGGGGGTGTGATAATGGTCCATGTTGAACCCGCATCCATTGTTCTCAGGATCATTCCGTCAGAACCAACAGCACAACCCGTTGCAGCATCACTGAAACATACTGACCATAACCCCTTGGAAGTGCCACTGGGAGGCATGGTCCAGGTTGATCCTCCGTCTGTAGTTTTCATTATGGTACCGGACTCACCAACTGCATACCCATGATCCGGGTCGGTGAACCAGATGGAGCGTAACATTGAAGATGTGCCCGTGGAGAGCGAATTCCAGGTTGCACCTCCATTCGTGGTTTTTATGATGATTCCTGAGTCACCGGCAGCATATCCGGTGGTGATGTCGGAAAAATAAACAGAAAATATGCCTTTGGTTGTCCCGATTGATAGCAATTCCCATGTTATTCCGGCATCGAGGGTTTTCATGACGATTCCCTGCCCGCCTGTGGAATAACCCATTCCGGCAGCATAACCGATATCCTGATCAGGAAAGGCAAGCGAACAGAACAGATAACCTGAGCCGTTGCAATATACTTCCCATGTGCTTCCGGCATCAAGCGTCAGACTGATAATTCCATTTCCGCCAACTACAAATCCTTTGCCCGGATCAGTGAAATACACTGAATAAGCAGGGTTTTCATTTATTCCTTGCAATTCCGTCCAGTTTATGCCCCCATCTGTTGTCTTGTAAAATGAACCGTAAAGATTCCCCACGATATATCCAGTACTTGCATCAGTAAAATGAACAGCAAGCATCCCATGATTCAATCCTACTGAATCAACGACCCAGGTGGAACCTCCATCAATAGTTTTACATACAATTCCACAGCTAAATGTTGGTGAAGATCTGATAGGATCACTTTTATCCCCCACGGCATACCCGATATTTGAATCGACAAAACAGATTGAATTCAACATTGTATTTGAAATTCCCGTCGACCAGGATGTCCATGTCGCACCTCCATCTATGGTTTTTATTATCATTCCTTCGTCGGGCCACGAAACTCCTTCCGCTCCCGCAGCATAGCCGGTTAAAGCATCCGAAAAGAATAATGTGTTAATGGTCATGGAGATTCCGGTCGGTAATGATGTCCAGGCGTCTCCCCCATCGATGGTTTTCAGGATTGATCCCCATTCTCCTGCGACATACCCTATATTTGGTTCAGGAAAATGGACAGATACCAGTTTTTCAGATATTCCTACAGGTATTGAAATCCAGGTTTGTCCTCCATCGGTGGTTTTAAGGATAACTCCAGAATAATAATCCCCCCCCACAGCATAACCCGTATTAGCATCGGTAAAATACACCGATTTGAATTCACTCGTTATTCCGCTTGACAGCGCAATCCAGGTTTCACCACCATCCATTGTTTTTACAATGGTTCCGTAAGCCCCCACGGCATACCCGGTATTGGCATTGGGAAAGTGGACGGAGTTCAACTGTTTTCCTGTTGGCACAGGGTATACCTGAGTCCATTGGGCCACGGCGCTGTTGATTAAAAACACTACAAGAAAGGTGATCTGAAATTTTTTCATGGTATCATGGTTTTAAGTTTACAGTTCCCAGTTTGCAGTAAAATAAACTGGAACCCTTTTCGATCAAAAATACAATCAACCGAATCCAGAAATGGTTCCGACTAGGGAACGACGGGATTTAACTAGATAACGCCGGAGTTTATCCGGGGAACGCTGAAAGCTACCCTGGTGCCGCAAGCCTCTCCAAGGGGATTCTTCAGGTCTATGATCTCCATCCGGATCTTGGTCTTTAGCTTTTTGTTCAGCTTGATCAGGCGGTCGTGGGTTATAGAAGTGGATAATGATGGATGTCCCCGGTTTTGTTGCATTTCGATCTCCCGGGCTTTTTCCCTGCCAACCCCGTCATCTTCCACCTCAAAACGGATCATGTTGTCTTCCAGCCTGAAACTGATTTCAATCTGACCAGGAGTCTCTTTATACCTGATCCCGTGCTCAATGGAGTTCTCGATAAACGGTTGTGCAAGCATCGGTGGGATCATCATGCTCTCTTCGTCGATCTTGTCATCCACCGTCAGGCTGTAGGTAAACTGCCCTGCATACCGCACCTGTTGCAACTCAAGATAATGCCTGATGGTCTCAACTTCCTTATGAAGTGTAATATGTTCCTCCCTTGAGTTATCGAGGATATTCCTGACAAGCTGGGAAAATCGTGACAGATAGATGCTGGCCTCATTGGCTTTGTGGTTTACGACAAAATTCTGGATGCTCGCCAGGGAATTGAAAATGAAGTGAGGGTTCATTTGCGAACGAAGCAGCTTCTGTTCGAGATGAATGGATTTTTGCTCGGCTTTCCATCGCTTTCGCTGAAAATACAACAATACCAGAAGGCTGATGATGATCACAGCAGAGCCAATACCAAAAAAGACATATCTTGATCTTGATAGTTTCAGCCGCTCAAGCTCATTATTTTTTGATAATGACAGGATCTTCTGCTCTGTTCTTTCAGATTCTGCCTCTGCTATCATCAATTCTATTTGCCTGGTCTTCAGAATGGAATTCATTGAATCGTTGGACTGATTGTACAATAGAAGGTAATTTATTGCCTTGTTTAGTTCTCCTTTTGAAATAGCAAGCTGATAGCGGCTTTTGAAGAAGTTGTTTCTTTCTCTCTGGGCTATAAAGAAACTGAACGGTTCTTCCCGAAAACGAAATAAATTTTCTGTTGACACATTGCTATTCAGATCGGACTGGAAATATTCGATCAGTTTAGTCTCCACAGAATCCAGGTTCCTTTCTGCCTGATCATATTTTTTTTCTTCAATGTCAATTGCAGCAAGTGCATTTTGAATCATTATCTGGAAAATTATTTCTCCTGATTTTCTGGCGTGGCTGATACCTTTTTCAAAATAACACCTTGCAAGAGTTAGATTCCCTGTTGAATCGAATAATGATGAACTTCTGTCATAATTCGATCCAAGGTTGTTAAAGATGATCGTAATGATCTTTTCATTTTTTAACTTTTCTGCGAGGTATAATGCAGAATCACTATAAGGGATTACCATTTGTTTGCCCGTAACTGTTTTGGATTCAATATAATACATAGCGATCTCAGTTAAGGCCATTGCCTGCCTGTACAGATCGTAAATCCTGCGGGAATAATCCAGTAGCTTATGCCCATATACCAGTGAGCTGTCAACTGGCCAGTAACTGATCAGATTAAAAGCTATTGCCATATTCTCCCATACCGTTGCGAGCGGTTTCTCATCTCCTGATAACTGGTAGTAATGAATAGCCTTCCTGTAAAAAGAGATGCATTCATCGCTGCGCATGATAAAAAAGTTGATCTGGCCCAACTGGAAGTAGATTTCACCTAATTCTTTCCATTTCTTATGCTCTTCGAGCGTCCTGGTCGATGATAAGTAACTGAGTACTGCATTCCTGAAATCCATTTTGAAATAACAGGCATTACCGATATTGACCTTTATTGCAGCTTCAGCAAGGCTGTCGGAAAAGATTCTTGTGAGACGTAATGCCTGACTGCCATACATGAAGCTGGTGTCAAAGGATAATGAAGCATAGCAGCCGGCAAGTTGGTTCAGAATATGAATACGATCTTTAATTTCTGAGCAGTACAACTGTTGTTTCAGGCTGTCGATTTCATGCCTTGAAGCATGATGCTGCAACTGGCCTGTTACAATTAGTTGCAAACCAAAAAGGATCATTACTATGAATAATATCTTGTTCCGCATCTGACAAAGATAATGTCACCCTTTCAGGGTTCTATATTTGCCGCTTCCTTGATGGTTAGAATAATTACATCCCTTCGGAATTTTCAACAATTTTCTAACTCACCAATTTACTAGTTCGCCAGTTCGTAATGCACCTGACAACCGACTGCTGAGTTCTATTTCGCCATTTTCTCCATTAATCCCATCATCTCCTCCCGCTTCCGTGATGCCACCGGGATCTTAAGGTCATTCGTCAGGACAATATAACCCCCATCCTGGCGATCAAACCGTTTTATATGAGAGAGGTTGATCAGGAAGGATTTATGGACCCGGAAGAACCCGCATTCGGTCAGCATCTCTTCATACTCCTTCAATGTTTTCGATACGATGATCATCTCTCCTTCCACCGTGTGGAATGTCGTGTAAGTATTATCAGATTCACAGCAGATGATCTGCCCTACTTCCAGCAAATGGATGCTTTCGGTTGTCCTGAGAATGATCTTTTTATTCCTGCTGCCGGATGATTTCAGGTTCTCCTCAAGAACCTTCATCTGTTTCCTGAAATAGTCATGGATCAGGTTTTCGGCACGGGTAACAGCCTCTTTCAGCTGTTCGGGATTGACCGGTTTCAGGAGATAATCCACCGCGCTGAACCGGAATGCCTGAATCGCATACTGATCATATGCTGTCACAAAAATGACCTTGAAATCGATGGATGGTAACCCGTAAAGCAGATCAAACCCGGTTCCGTCTTTCATCTGGATATCCAGAAGCACCAGTTCGGGCTGAAGCTCTTTGATGGCTTCCATACCGCTCACCACGCCCGATGCCTGTCCCACCACCTTTACTTCAGGGCAATGCATCTCCAGCATGTTGATCAGGGTGTCGCGAATGTGATATTCGTCGTCGATGATGAGAGTCCGAAGCATCTGCTTTTCCGAAATATCATCAAAAATAACAAAATTCAATGCCGTATGCAAGATCGATTATCCGTTCCCGTTTATCCGCTTCCTGTTTCTATTCTACTTTACATTCGCCTCCAGCGCCTCCAGTTTCAGCGCCAGATCCCGCGGATCAGATGCTTCAGCGTTATTCACCGCGCCCATGAGTTCAACCGGGCTTACCGGTTTCATCAGGTATTCGACCCCGCTCAACCTGAACGCCTGTATCGTACGCTTATCGGAAGCTGAGACAAAGATCACGTTGAAGTTTATAGATGGCAAGGCCTGCAGAAGGTCAAACCCACTCCCGTCGCCCATATTGATATCGAGCAGTACCAGGTCAGGATGAAGTTCCTGGATGGCATTGATTCCTTCGGAAACGCCAGCAGCCTCCCCCACCACGGAAACCTGCGGACAATGCCTGGCAAGCAGCTTCTGCAGGGTATCCCGGATGTGGGCTTCGTCGTCGATGATCAGAGTTCGTAACATAGTGGGCAGTGGGCAGTCAGCAGCTTGCAGTTCCCAGTTTGCAGCTTGCAGTTCGCAATTCTTGAAACTGGAAACTGCAAACTGGGAACTGGGAACTGGGAACTGGAAACTTATTTTTGTATCGTGATCAACGCCGTTTGAGAATCTTTATCAGAAATTACCTGCAATAAATAAATGCCATCAGGCAGGTTTACATGCAGATCCTGCGCCCCAGGTTTCAGTGTCCGGGTCATGACTATTTTGCCCTGCATAGTGTAAATATTGGCCATGATGGACTTGTGTGAATCGTCAGCCATGTAAAGGTGAATGTTTCCGGAACTGGGATTGGGATAGACGGTAAACATATCCTCCCCGTGTTGTTCCGGAATACTTACTGGGATACAGTCAGGGTAGTCGGGATCGGCAAAGATCTCCACATTTTCGGTAAAATCCCATCCGGGTGGCAAAGCCCCGCCCGCCACGATTAGGTGATCTTCCGCTCCTGCTACGGAATACAACAAATTTGACGTGGAGAGCTCATCCACATACCATAAATCCAGGCTGGCATCATAAATATCGACCACATTAAAATCGGTAGTCCAGCTATGGCTATAAAGGTCAAAATGACCTCCCGGGAGGAACCAGGCTTTGTTATCGCAGGTCACTGCGCTGCCCAGCGGGAATAAGGCACGGGCTTCCGAGAGGGTTGCGGGAGCCTCCCATTGGAGGGTCTCCACATTGTAGATATCCACTATGTCGGATGGCGTATTGTCGGCCCTCGTTCCTCCGGCAAACAGCACTTTGTTCCCAACCGTTGCAGCAGTGAGGAATCCGCGTGCTTCGGACAGGGTCTCCTGGGTCCAGGTACCGGAGGAGAAATGATAAATATCAACCCGGTTGGTGACCGTACTGGTAGGATCCAGGTAGCCTCCGGCAAAAAATGCCAGGTCTCCAGCAACCGCAGCGCCCATACCGCTTCGTGCCTGCGAAAGGGATGAAATGGTCCAGTTTCCGGTCGTCCGGTCGAAAATGTCCACCACATTGTATGCCGCTCCTGCAAGGTTATTCCCTCCTGCAAAAAGGGCCTGCTCGCCGTTGCTCACAGCCGAAAGGAACACCCTCGGTGTAGCCAGTGACGCCATGGACCATTGTTCCGTTTCAGTATTCCAGATATCCACTTCGTCAAACATCTGGAAGTTGATCATGTTACCTCCTCCGGCGAAAATGACCAGCGGACCGCATGTAACACCTTCGGGATGCATCCTGGCCACTGATAAAGCGAATTGCGGTGGAGTTACCCAGCTTTCACTCTCCACATCATAGACCTCGATCTCCGAAAGAGGATTATTTGCATTATCCGCTCCCCCGGCAAAATAGACTTTCGTTCCGTTTACTGCAACGCCCATCCGGCCTTTTGCCTGCGAAAGAGTGTTGTACGTCCACTGTCCGTTCGAGATCAGGACACCGCAAAGAAAGGTTACTGAAAGTAGAAGTTTTGTTTTCATGGTATCTGGTTTTAAGGTTTCTCGTTTGCAGTTTGCAGTTCGCAGTTCCCAGTTCGCAGTTCGTAGTTTTTTGAACTGGAAACTGGAAACTGGGAACTTGTCAATCAAAAGTACAATCCCCTAAAAGCCGAAATAAATTCATTAAGAGAACGCCTGGGACTATTTAGTATCCGTGCAGGTGAATAAAGAGAACGCAGAGTAAGGTTTAGTGAAGGGGAGATGTGGCAAGTCCAATTGTTGATCTCTTGGAGGCATCAAAATACATGAAACAGATTGTATCCAGAAAGAGTACGGATGGATTTTCCACATTTACTCCATCATTCATTCTTGAGGTTAACGCATTATCATGTTCCTGGTAAATGGGATTGTCTGTATTTCTTTGCCATTGAATTCCATCAGTACTTTCCGCATAACCAATTCCAGTCTTATTACCATTAACTCCGGTATAGTACATCCTGTATCCTTCAGAAGATTTCTTCACATTCGCCATCCAAACATAAGAGCAATCCCACTTGCCTTGATTTCCTTCCATCAATACCGGATCACTATCCAGAAAAGGAGATTTAGATGTGGCCGGATCATTGTATTTTTTCCAGGTAATGCCATCCACTGATGTTGCCATACCGATGTAAAAGTCATCCGCCAGGGCAATTTCCCGCCCACCTGAATAATACATCCGGTAGTTTCCCTCTGACAGTTTCAGAACAGAACTTGGAATAGTAAACCCGTCGTCCCATTCCCCTTTCTTCCCGGAAGTTATTACTGGTGAACTGCCCCGGATCCAGGGTCCGGTAAGCTGTTTTGCCGTTGCCCTCCCAACAGTGGCGCCGGGAGTATATCCAGCCAACTCCTGGCAGTTGTAAAACATCACCCATGTCGAATCTTCTTTCAAAATGATCCCTGGCCCCAGTGAAAACGCATCAAACCCTGTGTTATCAGAAGCTAAAACCGGGTTCCCGGGAAATTTTTCAAAATGGATTCCATCATTTGAAGTGGCCAGCCCAACAGCCATCCTTCCTGCCTTATTGTATCCCATATAAAAAAGATAAAACACACTATCAGACAGGATAATCTGAGGTGCACACACAACAAAGTCATCCCATGAACCCGGCGTCCCGGTTGTGAGTATTGGGTTGTTTTTATAAGCTTCGAATTCCGGAGGGGAAGAGGCGGTGTGCTGCCGGCAGCCTGGTGTAAGCAAAATGAGCAGGAGAAACAACAGGGCTTGATGTATGTATGAGGAGATTTTGTTCATCGTACAAGTTTCCAGCTTGCAGTTCCCAGTTTGCAGTTCCCAGCTTGCAGTTTCTGACCCTAATTTCAGAATTGGGTTATTTGATGATAAAATTACTCTTTCCAGATGAATTTTTCCGGATGATCAATCATATATGAAAGCAGTTTACCGATTTCTTCAGATTGCTGATATAATTTGATTCGTGTATCTCTATCAATGTACTCGCAACTCAGGGCAAAGTCAATCCAGACCATCGTTTCAGTGTTTTCCATATCCGCATCGGTCAGCTTACTGATAAAATGAGCTTTGTATCGTCTTTTTCTATAGCCTTCGGCGAAATTTGAACAAACTGATCTTGATGATCTTCTGATCTGAGAAGTCAGCCCATACTTCTCATCTGCCGGAAAGTTGCAAGTAACCTTGAATATTTCCATGGCTAGTTGAAATGCCTTTTTATAGGCAAGAAGTTCTTTAAAATTGCCCATTTCGTTTTCCCATTAATCGGAAAAATTGAAAAAGGTTATACGTTACTTCAAAAAAAAACTCTCTTTTTTTCACCTGGTAACTGCAACCTGGGAACTGCAAACTGGGAACTGCAAACTGGTACTGCAAACTGGGAACTCCTACCCCCCCACCACCGGGATCCCAAACTCCACCCTCGTTCCACACACTTTTCCTGTATCATCTTTCAGGTCAGTGATCTCCATCCGGATCTTTTTCTTTAGTTTCTTATTGAGGGTATTGAGTCGATCTCGAGTGATGGAGGTAGCCATCGAACGGTGACGGGATTTTTGCTTTGATTCGATCTCCCGGGCTTTCTCCCGTCCCACCCCGTCATCCTCCACTTCGAAACGGATCAGCCCATCCTGAAGGTGAAAGCGAATCCCGATATGGCCGGGGGTTGCCTTGTGTCTGATGCCGTGTTCTATGGCGTTTTCGATGAAGGGTTGGGCAAGCATCGGCGGGATCAGCATATTTTCCTGATCGATCTTCTCATCTACTGTGATCTGATAATCAAATTTGGAGGCATATCTTACCTTTTGCAATTCGAGGTAATTTTCAATGGTATTGATCTCTTTTTCGAGAGGAACGTACTCCTCAACCGAATTATCGAGGATATTCCGCACAAGCTGTGAAAACCTGGAAAGGTAAATACTTGCCTGGTCAGAATCTTCATTGATCACGAAATTCTGGATGCTGGCCAGGGAGTTGAAAATGAAATGCGGGTTCATCTGGGCCCTGAGGAGTCTCTGTTCCATCGAAACCGATCGCTGGTCGGCCCTCAGTTTTCTCCTCTGAAGAATAAGCAAAAGGATCACGCTGATCATAAGAATCCCCGCCCCTATCCCAATCAGAATAAACCTCGTACGTGAAAGTTGCAAGCGATTCAGCTCATTGTCTTTGGCCAGGGTTTGTATCTTCTGCTGCTGCTTCTCGGTTTCATCTTCCGTGATCAATAATTCAACCTGTTTCCCCTTCTGCGATGCAAACATGGAGTCTCTTGCTTCATAAGATAGAAGAAGGTAATCGATCGCTTTCTCATAATCACCCAGTGCAACTGTCCGGCTAAACTGTTTTTTGCACATACTGTATCTCGACCGTTGTGCCATGAAGTAGTCCATCAGCTTTCCAAGAGCGTTTGCAACTTTTCCCTTTGCAGGTGTATTTTTCCACTCAAAGTCAAAGAAATCCTTTAACCTGGCATCACACAACTCAAGATGGATATTGGCATCTTTATAATTCTTGTCAATCAAATCCAGTTTTGCCAAATCGATCAGGATGATTGCCTGCAGGTAACTGCAACCAGTGTTCAAGCTGGCTTTATAAGCATTCTCATAATGTTTCCGTGCAGCGGACAGGTCACCCGTGGCTTCAAAGAAGGTGGAAAGCTCGTCGTAATAATTACCCCTAATTACATGGATGATCGTGATGAGCTCATCCTGTTTGATGTCAGAGGCCACAGCCATTGCAGAATCGCAATAGAGGAGTGTCTTTTGTTTCTCAGTTACCGATTTCAGGCTTCGGCTGTAAAACATTCCTATCTGCATCAGGGAGTAAGCTTCAGCATAACGGTCATCATACTTTCGGGAATGATCAAGCATCTTATATCCATATACCAAAGCGCTGTCAATGGATCCGTAGCTTAAAAAGAATACGGTCATACTAATCGCATCATACACCGCAAATAATGATGAATCACTCCCGGCCTCTGTGTAATACCTGATCGCTTTTTTATAAGCATTAATGGCTTCATCTCCTCTCCAGATGAATAAATTGATGTTACCGATCATCAGGCTCACATCGCCCAGTTCTTTATTGAACGACCCATTTTCCAGTATCGATTGAGCTGAAAGATAGGAGACCAGGGCATTTTTAAAATCCATGTTGTAATAGTAGGCATTGCCTGTTTCATACCTGGCGATCCCGATGCCCTTTTGATATCCGTTTATGGTCGCAAGACGTGCTGCCTGGGAAGAATAAAAAATACTCGAATCAAAATTTTCCCCGGCAAAACAGGAAGCCAGTTCATTCAGGATGTCAACACGTTCAATGGCTTCTGAACCAGACAACAGGTTCCGGAGACTGTCAATCTGATTTCGGGATGATGACGCAGTAGATGACGATGTATAATCGGTCTGGGAAAATAGGATGCATGGGGAGAAAAGCAGTAGAAGAACGAACTGTGCTTTTTTCATTTTGAACGTATTGTCTTTTAATCTGTCAAGTCAACAGTTCCCAGTTCTCAGTTCCCAGTTCTCAGTTCCCAGTTTCCAGTTCCCAGTTCCCAGTTCCCAGTTCCCAGTTCACAGTTCCCAGTTCC